>NZ_JBFUCN010000008.1:0-160613 GCF_056405195.1 Polaromonas sp. P1_H6 | reverse complement strand
GTCCTGGCTGGGCCGAGGAGCGCAGACGTAGGCGGATCAGGGATCGCGCTTGTTTGAGCGAAGCGAGTTTGCGCGAGACCCCGCCGTAGTCGAGCACCGCAGGTTGCCCGTAGCGAAGCGTAGGGACCCAGACTGCGGGTCGCCTTTTCTTTGGTGACTTTCTTTTGGCGAAGCAAAAGAAAGTTACTTGCCGCCGGGCAACCCCGGCCAGCCGCCCTCAGCAGAGACCGCCCAGCTGGATAGCAAAAAGAGGCTTTCACGCAAGAACCTCTTTCTTGCGCCCAAACCTCCGCCCCAACCGATCAAACCCAAGATAAATAACCGGCGTCGTAAACAGCGTCAACATCTGGCTGACAATCAAGCCGCCAAAAATCGACAACCCCAGCGGCTGCCGCAATTCAGCCCCCTCACCAAACCCCATCATCAAGGGCACAGCGGCGAACAGCGCCGCCAGCGTCGTCATGAGGATAGGCCGGAAGCGCAGCAGGGCCGCCTGATGGATGGCCTCTTGCGGAGACTTGCCTTCGTTGCGTTCGGCGTCGATGGCGAAGTCGATCATCATGATGGCGTTTTTCTTCACGATGCCTATCAGCAGGATGATGCCGATGATGCCGATCACCCCGAGGTCGGAGCCGCTGATCATCAGCGCGAGCAGCGCACCCACGCCGGCCGAGGGCAGGGTGGAGAGAATCGTTAGCGGGTGGATGTAGCTTTCGTACAGCACGCCGAGCACGATGTAGACGCAGATCACGGCGGCCAGGATCAGCCACAGCTGGTTGGACAGCGAGGCCTGGTAGGCGCCGGCGGCGCCCAGGAAGTTCAGGGTCACGCTGCCGGGCAGGGCGATGTCTTTGGCGGCCTGGCGGATTTCGTCGACGGCACGGCCCAGCGACATGCCGGGTGCAGTGTCGAAGCCCAGCGTCGTGGCCGGGTACTGGGCAACGCGGGTTATCTGCAGCGGCGCGGGCTGCTCGCGGATGCTGGCAATGGCTGAGAGCGGCGTGGTGCTGCCGGAGCCGGTTTTCAGCTGCAGCGCGCCCAGCGACGCCGGCGTGGCGAGCGGGTCGGGCATGGCCTCGAGGATCACGCGGTACTGGTTGGTCTCGGTGAAGATGGTGGAGACGATGCGCTGGCCGAAGGCGCTGTAGAGCGCGTCGTCGATCGAGGACGTGGTGACCGACAGCCGCGAGGCGGTGTCGCGATCGACGTTGATATACGCCGATGCGCCGCTGGAGCCGGCGTCGGAGGCGACGTTGCGCACGCCGGGCAGCTGCCGCATGCGCTCGGCGAGCTTGTTGGCCCAGAGCACCACGGTGGCGTTGTCCGAGCCTTCGAGCGAGACGCGGAACTGCGTGGGGCCGGTTTCGGCGTCGATGGTCAAATCTTGCGTCGGCTGCAGGTAGAGCGTCACGCCGGCCACCTTGCCGACGCGCTCCTTGAGCCTGTCCATGGTCTCCTGCTGGCTGCCGCTGCGGCTGGACTTGAGGTTGATCAGCATGCGGCCGGTGTGCAGCATGGTGTTGTTGGCCGCGTCCACGCCGATGAAGGAGCTCAGCGTTTCGACGTCCGGGTCTTCGAGGATGGCCTTGGCGGCCGCCTGCTGCAGGCCGGCCATGCGGGCATAAGACACCGACTGCGCGGTTTCGATGCGGGCCTGCAGCTGGCCGGTGTCCTGCGTCGGGAAAAGCCCCTTGGGGATCAGCACGTACAGCAGCACCGTGAGCAGCAGCGTGGCCAGCGCCACCAGCAGCGTGAGGCCCTGGCGATTCAGCACCCAGGTCAGCCAGCGGTCGTAGTGGTGGATAACCTTGTCGAAAAAGCGCTGCATGGACTGGCCGAAGCGGCCGCCTTCGGCCTCGCCTTCGGGGTGGCGCGTGAGCCACCTGGCCGACATCATGGGCACCAGCGTGAGCGACACCACGGCGGAGATCAGGATGGTGATGGCCAGCGTGACGGCGAACTCGCGGAACAGCCGGCCCACCACGTCGCCCATGAAGAGCAGCGGGATCAGCACGGCGATCAGCGACACCGTCAGCGAGATGATGGTGAAGCCGATCTGCGTCGCACCCTTGAGGGCGGCGGCCATGGGTGCCTCGCCTTCCTCGATGTAGCGCGAGATGTTTTCGATCATCACGATGGCGTCGTCGACCACAAAGCCGGTGGCAATGGTGAGTGCCATCAGGCTCAGGTTGTTCAGGCTGTAGCCCAGCAGGTACATCGCGCCGCAGGTGCCGATCAGCGAGATCGGCACGGCCAGGCTGGCGATCACGGTGGCGCGCAGGCTGTGCAGAAACGCAAAAATCACCAGCACCACCAGCAGCACGGCCAGCACCAGTTCTATCTCGACGTGCAGCACCGAGGCGCGTATGCCGGTGGTGCGGTCGCTCAGCACGTCGACCTTGAGCGCGGTCGGCAAGCCGGCCTGCAGCTCGGGCAGGCGCGCCTTGATGGCGTCCACCGTGGCAATCACGTTGGCGCCGGGCTGGCGCTGCACGTTGAGGATGATGGCCGGCTTCAAGCCTGACCAGGCGCCGAGCTTGATGTTCTCGGCGCTGTCCACGACCTGCGCGACGTCCGACACGCGAATGGCGCCGCCGTTGCGGTAGGCAATGATGAGGCGCTGGTAGTCCGCTGCCGCCACCAGCTGGTCGTTGGAGTTGATCGAATAGGAGCGCGTGGGTCCGTCAATGCTGCCTTTGGCGCCGTTGGCATTGGCGGCGGTGATGGCGGTGCGCAGTGAATCCAGGCCCAGGCCGTAGGAGGCGAGGGCGCGCGTGTCGGCCTGTATGCGCACGGCGGGGCGCTGCCCGCCGCTCAGTGACACCAGGCCCACGCCGTTGACCTGGCTGATCTTGAGCGCCAGGCGGGTGTTGACGATGTTCTGCACTTCGGTGAGCGGCAGCGTGTCGGAGGTGATGGCCAGCGTCAGCACGGGCGCATCGGCCGGGTTGACCTTGGCATACACCGGCGGCGCGGGCAGGTCGGCGGGCAGCAGAGAGCCGCCGGCGTTGATGGCGGCCTGCACTTCCTGCTCGGCCACGTCGAGCGTGATGCCCAGACCGAACTGCAGCGTGACGATGGACACGCCGGCCGCGCTGGTGGAACTCAGGCGCTGCAGGCCCGACATCTGGCCGAACTGGCGCTCCAGCGGCGCGGTGACGGTCTGGGCCATGACCTCGGGGCTGGCGCCGGGGTACAGCGTCTGCACCTGGATGGTCGGGTAGTCGACCTGCGGCAGGGCCGACAGCGGCAAAAACTTGAAACCCACCAGGCCGGCCAGCACGATGGCCACCATCAGCAGCGAGGTGGCGACCGGTCGCAGGATAAAGGGACGTGAGGGGCTCATGCGGGGAAATCCCTGTTCGTCATTGCGCCGGCCGTTCGCCGCCCTGGCGTTTCTCCCTCATGCTGCGCCAGCGCTCCAGCGCGGCGGGGTCGCCGGCGTCGAGCGCCGCGAGGAAGCGCTGGCGGCGCTCCAGGGCCGCCGGGTCGTCCTTGACCTGGTCCAGCATGCGTTTGCGCTGCTCGGCGGTGGGGCCTTCGCTGGCGGCTGCTGTAGCCGCTGCCGGGGCAGAGGCGCCTGACGCGGGTGCGGCAGCTGCCGGTGCGGAAGACCCCGCGCCCGGTGCGGAGGCCGCGCCGCGTTGCCGCTTGCCGCCGCCGGGTCCGCGCGGGCCGCCGGCGGGCGCATCGCCGGGCAGCACGATGGACGCGCCGTCCTTGAGGCGGTCGGCGCCTTCGGTGATGACGCGCTCGCCGGCTTCCAGGCCGGAGGCGATCACGACCTTGTCGACCGTGGCCTGGCCGCGTTTGACGGGGCGCAGCGACACCGTGCGTTCCTTTTCGTTCACCACATAGACATAGTCGCCGCTGCTGCCCATGCGCAGGGCCGTCACCGGCACCACGATGGCGTTGTCGATGGTGCGCACCTGCAGGCGCACGTTGACGAACTGGCTGGGGTACAGATTGAGCTGGCTGTTGTTGAAGCGGGCCTTGGCCTTCACGGTGCCGGTGGTGATGTCGACCTGGTTGTCCAGCGAGGCGAAGCTGCCGGTGTCCAGCGTGACGGCGCGGGTCCTGTCGAGCGCGGTGACCTGCATGGCGACGCCTTTGGCGGCGTTCTGCTGCAGCTCGCCGACCTGGTCCTGCGGGATCGCGAAGACCACGTCGATGGGCGTGATCTGGGTGATCAGGGCGATGCCGTTGGCGTCGCCGTTACTCACCACATTGCCGATGTCCACGGTGCGCAGGCCGACGCGGCCGCTCACCGGCGCGACCACGCGGGTGTAACCGAGGTTGAGGCGGGCAGCGCCTTCGTTGGCCTTGTCGACAACGACCGTGCCCTCGAGCTGCTTGACCAGGGCAGCCTGGGTGTCGACCTCCTGGCGGGCGATGGAGTCCTGTTCCAGCAGGGTCTTGAAGCGCTGCAGCTGCACGCGCGCGCTGTCGAGCTGGGCCTCGTCGCGCTGGCGCTGGCCGCTGGCCTGCATCAGCGCCATTTCAAACTGGCGCGGGTCTATGGTGGCCAGCAGTTCGCCGGCCTTGACCATCTGGCCTTCCTTGAAGAGAACTTTTTCCATCACGCCCGTAACCTGCGGCCTGACCCTGACGGTGGCCTGCGGGGTGACGGTGCCCAGGGCGTCCAGGACGATGGGGATGCTGGCCCGCTCGGCGGTGGCCACGCCGACCGTGGTGGCCGGTGCGCCGCGCCTGCCGCCCATAAAACCGCCCGCGGTGGCGTCGGCGGAGGGGTGCGTGAGGTGCCAGGCCAGCCAGCCTATGCCGGCGAGGGCGACCAGGGCAATGACGCTGCCGATGATGGACGCGCGGCGGCTGATGCGTTTGCGGGTTGGAGTTTCGGCGCCGGTCTGCGGCGTGTCGGCTTTCGGGTCCATCGGCTGTCCTTGGGTGCCCGCCGCGCCCGCCGGGGAGGCGGATGCGGCATTTTTTTGTGTTGGATGCGGGTCTTGGCCGCTGTTGGTGCCAAGCCCTGGGGCCTGTTCAAACAGCGCTCAGGAATTATCACTGCAAGCCTGTGGGCGCAGGTATACGGCCCGAAAGAGGCCGGTAAACGTACGGTAAAGCGGCGCCCGGCCTACACCGCGGCGGGCATCATGTCGTGGCGGTTTTGCGGACTATTGTTTTGATAGCGCCGCGACTTCGGCGTGGCGCGGGATGCCGTCGATAGCGCCGTGCCGCGTCACGGAGAGCGCCGCCGCCGCGTTGGCCCATTGCATGGCGATGCGCAGGTCCTCGCCGCGTGCCAGCGCGGCGGCGAGCGCGCCGGTGAAGGTGTCGCCCGCGCCTATGGTGTCGCGCACGGCCATGGGGCGGCCCGGTATCGAATGCGGTGCTTGCCCCGCCTGGTAGAGGCGGCAACCGGCCGCGCCCAGCGTGACCAGCACGGCGCGGGCGCCTCGGCTGAGCAGGCGTGCGGCGGCCTGGTCGGCCGAGCCGGCATGCGCCTGGCCGGCCAGCAAATAGAGTTCACTCTCGTTGGGCGTGAGCACGTCCACCAGCGCGAGCAACTCGTCGCTGAGCGGGCGCGCGGGCGCGGGATTGAGCAGGGTCAGGGCGCCGGCCGCGCGGGCCAGGCGAAAGGCCTCAAGCGTGGCTTCGGCCGGCACTTCGCAGGAGGCCATCACGACACGGCAGCCGGCCAGCAGCCCGGTAGCGGCCTGTGCGTGGCGCGCGCCCAGGCCGGCGCCGGCGCCGGGGTAGACGGCGATGCTGTTGTCGCCGTCTTCATAGACCAGGATTTGCGCGACGCCGCTGCGCTCGCCGGCGACTTGCTCGACATGCTGGGTGGCTATGCCCTCGGTTTTCCAGAGTTCCATGCCCATGCGACCGAAGTCGTCGTCGCCGATGCGGGCGATCAGCGCCACGCGCGCACCCTGGCGCGCGGCGGCCACCGCGGCATTGCTGCCCTTGCCGCCCGGGCCGATGCTGAAATCGGAGGCCATCAGCGTCTCGCCGCGGGCAACCGGACGCGCCACCTTGGAGATCAGGTCGGCGTTCCAGCTGGCGACGCAGACAACGTCGGCGGCTTCCGAGGCCTTGGCACTCATTTACTTCGCTCCATAGCCCATGGTTTGCGGCAGCCAGAGGACGATCTGCGGAAAGCATGTCATGGCCAGCAAGAGCAGCAGCAGCATGACCAGGAAGGGCCAGCCTTCCTTCATCATCTCGCCGATGGGAATGCCGGTGAGCGCCTTGGTCACGAACAGCAGCATGCCGAAGGGCGGGTGGATCAGGCCGATCATCATGTTGAGCACCACCAGCACGCCGAAGTGCACCAGGTCCACGCCGAGCAGCTTGGCCGCGGGCAGCAGCATGGGCACAAAGACCAGCAGCAGCACCGAGACGTCGAGGAAACAGCCCAGCACCAGGAACATCACGTTCACCATCAGCAGGAAGCCGATCTGCGAGAAATGCATGCTGTCGACCCAGGTGGCCATGGCCTGGGGCACACCTTCGGCGGTGAAGGCGTAGTTGAGCATGAAGGAGCCGGCCAGGATCATGGTGATCACGGCGCTGGCGCGTGTCGATTCCATGACCACGCCCCAGAAGCTGCGCCAGGTCAGGGCCCGGAACACCAGGGCCGCGAGGATGAGCGCGTGCAGCGCGGCCACGGCGGCGGCCTCGGTCGGCGTGAAGATGCCCGAATAGATGCCGCCCAGCAGCACGATGGGCATGGACAGCGGCAGGGCGCCGCGGAAGATCAGGCCGGCCCACTCGGAGCGCGGCACGGGTTCGTCGCGCGGCATGTTGCGTTTTTTGGCGATGACGGCCACCACGCCCATCATGAGCCCGGCCATCAGGAAGCCCGGCACCACGCCGCCCAGGAACAGCGCGCCCACCGAGGCGCCGGAGACCAGCGCGTAGATCACCATCGGGATCGAGGGCGGGATGATGGGGCCCAGCGTGGCGCTGGCCACCACCACGGCGCCGGCAAAGCCGCGTGTGTATTCGGGCTTCTTGAGCATCTGGCGAATCGTGACCAGGCCGGGGCCGGCCGCGTCGGCGATGGCGCTGCCGCTCATGCCCGAGAAGATCACGCTGACCAGGATGTCGACCTGCGCCAGCCCGCCGCGCATGCGGCCCACCAGGATGCGGCAGAAGTCGAAAATGCGCTCGCTGACCGTGCCCGCGTTCATGATGTTGGCGGCGAACACAAACAGCGGTACGGCCAGCAGCACATAGCTGTTGTAGAGGCCGTTGCCGATCTGCTCGGCCACCAGGCCGACGTCCTGGCCCTTGGCCACGAGGTAGCCGATGCCGGCCGCGACCATCGAAAAACCGATGGGCATGCGCAGCAGCATGCCGCCCGCCAGTACCCCCACCAATACCCAGATACCGCTTGTCATATGCGCAACTCCGCTTCAAGACCCTTGCCACGGATCGCGTTCCAGATCGCCCAGGCCGAGCGCAGCGCCAGGGCGGCGAGCAGCAGCACAAAAGGCATGAAGACCCACTGGAAGGACATGCCCAGCACGGGCGTTCCCTCGCGGGCCATGAAATGCACGTAGTCCCAGCAACCCGGGATGCCCCAGGCCGCCAGGCCGCCGACCAGCAGGTTGCCGACGATGGCCATGGCCTGGCGCACGCGGTAAGGCATGTTGTTCCAGACCAGATCGAACACCACATGCTCGCGCTCGGGCACGACCACGGCGGCGGCCCACAGGATGACCCAGACATACAGGATCACCGCGGCCTCATCCGTCCAGGCCAAGGGCTTGTTGAAGAAAAACCGCGCCGTGATCTGGATCACGAAGACGATGAACAGGGTCAGGAAGAGTCCGCCGCCAATCACATTGGCGGCTTTCTGGGGCCAGCTTTTCATGGGAATTGTGGTGCTTGCCGCCGGACTTACTTCGTCGCGTTGATGCGCTCGAGCAGGCCCTTGGGCCAGACTTTTGCGTACTCGGAGTTCAGGTAAGTTGTCTGCACGGTTTTGCGGAAGGCGTCCACGTCGGGCGTGGTGACCTGCAGGCCTTCCTTCTTGAAGAAGTCGACCAGCTGGCCTTCTTCCTTGATGCGGTTTTCATTGTTGTAGACGGCCGCGGCCTGCGCCGCCGCTTTGACCTTGGTCTTTTGCGCCGGGTTCATGGCGTTCCAGGCCTTGTTGGAAATGGAGATGAAGATGCCGTCCACCAGGTGGCTGGTCATGACGATCTGTTTGGTCACCTCGTAGAACTTGGCGGCGCGCACCGAGGGCAGGGGGTTGTCCTGGCCGTCGATGGTGCCGGTCTTCAAGCCCAGGTAGACCTCGCCGAAAGCCAGCGGCGTGGGCGTGGCGCCCAGCGCCTCGCCAAGGAACAGCCATTCCTTGGAGCCGGGCATGCGCAGCTTCACGCCTTTGAGGTCGGCCGGCACCTTGACGTTGCGGGCTTCGCGCAGGTTGACCTGGCGCGTGCCGAGGTAGACGGTGGACAGCGGCGTGACTTCCATCTTTTCGGCCACGGTCTTGAACATTTCGGTGCCTATGGGGCCGGAAAACACCTTTTGCTGATGGTCCGGGTCGCGCACGATGTAGCCGGCGGTGAAGATCGAGAACTCGGGCACCAGCTTGGCGATGTCAAAGGCCGAGATGGAGGAGAGCTCGAGATTGCCGCGCGCCATGGCGGTGGGCTCGGTGCCCTGCTTGAACAGCGAGGCGTTCAGGTTGATCTGCACGTCGAATTCGCCGGGCGCGCTTTTTTCGAGGTTTTCCTTGAAGACCGTCCACATCTTGGCGTGCCAGTCGTCGGGCACCGCGGGCGTCGAAACGCGCAGCACCATCTTGTTCTGGGCCTGGGCCGCGGGCAGCAGCGCGCCCATCAGCAAGGTGGCGGATGCGGCGGCCAGCAGGCTGCGGCGAAGGGTGGACGAGAGGGAAGTCTTCATGGTTGTCTCCTTTTTTAGGTCAATCGTTTTTGGGGGTGGTGCCCCGGGTCAGCGTTCAGCGGTCATTCAGCAATCACTCGGATTTTGTATCAATCGCGAAAGCGCCGATGGTTTTTTCCAGCGCCTTGTATTCGGAGTCGGTCAGGGCCACCAGCGGCGCGCGCACGCGCAGCCAGGCGGCATCGCCGCTCAGCATGGCCATGATGCCCTTGAGCGCGGGCATCAGCGAATAGCCGTCCAGCAGGCCGATCAGCTTGACCACGCGTTCGCGCTCGGCGGGTGTGGCCGCAGCGCCGGGCTCGGTCACCAGGCGCTTGACGAGGCGCGGCATGAAGTTGGCCAGGCCGCTGATGGCGCCGGTGCTGCCGCGTTTGCCCATCTCCGGCAGGTCGGGTTCAAAACCGACGTAGACCGTCATGTCCTTCATGAAGGCATTGGCCAGGCCCACCGAGTGTTCGGTGCTGCAGGCGCTGTCCTTGATGCCGACGATGGTGTCGGGGTATTGCTTCTTGAGCGTGGCGATCACGTGGTGCGACAGCGGCACGCCGGTGACCTGGGGGATGTGGTACAGGTAGAGCTTGAAGGGCGTGCCGGCCATGCCGTCGATGACGTAGCGGTAGCTGTCAATGATGCCCTGGTCGGACACACCCTTGAGGAAAAACGGCGGCAGCATCAGGCAGCCGTGCACGCCGGCTTTCACGGCGTGGCGCGTGAGCTCCAGGGTCTCGGGCAAGGCGGCGCAGCTGGTGGAGACCATGATCTGCGCGGCGGGGATGCCGTTCTTGATGAGCTGGTCGATGGCTTCCTTGCGCTCGGCCAGCGAGAAGGACGGGCCTTCGCCCGTGGTGCCGAAGGCCGTCACGCCGGGGCAACCGCTGGCGATCAGCGATTTGCAGTGGGCGGCGAACTTGGCGTGGTCTATGTCCAGGCCGGCCGTGAGCGGCGTCAGCAGGGCGGGCCAGATGCCGCGAAACGATTTTTCGGCGGCGGGAAAGGAACTCGTCATTCAGGGATCTCCAAAGACCACGGCATCTCGGGCCGCGGCAGGCCGAGCACGCGGCGGTGCGCGCTCTCGATGTGATGGCCCAGGCGGTCGACCACGGCTTGTGCGTCGCGCCGCTTGAGGGCATCGATGAACCAGAGGTGCTCTTCCATTGCGGGAATCAGCACATCCGGGGAAAGGGATGAGGCTTCGAGCTTGATCAGGCGCACCCGCAGGCTGTTGATGCGGTAGACCTCGGAAATCAGCTCGTTGCCCAGCGTGTCGATCATGAGGTCGTGCAGGCCCCAGTCCACCGTGGTGGCGTCTTCGAGCAGCGCGTCGTCGATGGCTTTTTTGCGCGCACGCTTCACGATATTCAGGTGGGCCTGCTCGATGGCGGCCAGGTCGGCGTCGGACACCGTGGTGACGAAGCGGCTGGCGGCTTCGCGCTCGAGCAGGCCGCGCAGCTGGAAGGCGTTGTTGATCAGCTTGAGGTCCACATGGGCCACCTGCAGGCCGCGCTGCGGCACCGTCTTGACCAGGCCCTCGGCCTCCAGCCGCGGGATCAACTCGCGCACCGCGCCCAGCGGCATGCCCAGCAGCTGCATGAGTTCGCGCTGCGAGACAAACTGCCCGGGCCGGATGTTGGCGTCGACGATCTGCTGCTGAAAACTCTCGTAGGCTTGCGCGCGCAGGCTGATGGGAGCGGAATGGGCGGCCGTGCTCATGGGCTCAGGCGGGGTCGCAGGCGATGACGCCCTTGCGCAGCAGGATGTTGCCGTACTTGCGCCGCTCGCCGGTCTGCAGGATCAGGAAGGCCGCCTGCGCGCGTTCGTAAAACTCGAAACGCTCCAGCGAGGCCGCGGGGCGCTCCCCCGCCTGGTGCAGCACGGTGGCGAACTCGGCAACCGGCGGCGGAACGGCGGAGGCGTCGCCCACTACCTGCATGGTCCAGGCGGCGTCGGGTACATAGTCGTCGAGCGGCAGCAGCCGCAGCACGGCCGCCAGCGCCTGTGGCGCGGTCGCGCCCGCCAGCTGCACCAGCTGGGCGCCGCTTTTGCGGGCCACCTGGGCCGCCGGGAAATTGGCATCGACAATCGCCACGTCATCGCCATGGCCCATGCTGGCCAGGGCATGCAGGGCGTCGGGCGTGATCAGCGGTGGGATGTTCTTCAGCATATATAAAGGAGTGGCGGCAGCCGGGAGCCTGGTTTTCCTGGTTTTTGCAAAACCTCGGGATTTCCCGCTGTCAATGACTGACATGTTAGTCATAACATGGCTAAACTTTTATCAGGATTAACCCTGAAACGAACCGAATATGACGACGACCGTGGACATGGCCCCTGTTTTTGCCGCCTGTGAAGAAAGCGGCCTGCGGCTGGGCCTGGGTGGCGCGCCGCTGGGCAACCTGTTTTCCGCCGTCAGCGACGCCGAGGCCCGGGCGCTGGTGGATGCCGCCTGGGCCGACGGCTGCCGGACCTTTGACACCGCCCCGCATTACGGCCACGGCCTGTCGGAGCGGCGCCTGGGCGACGCGCTGCGCGGCCATCCACGGAACAGCTATGTGCTGTCGAGCAAGGTCGGCCGGCTGCTGCGGCCCGATGCGAATGCGGCGCGCGCCCAGCACGGCTATGTGGACATCCTGCCCTTCAACCAGGCCTGGGATTTCAGCGCGGCCGGCACCCGCCGCAGCGTGGAGGACAGCCTGCAGCGCCTGGGCCTGCCGCGGCTGGACGTGGTCTATGTGCACGACCCGGATGTGGCCTCGCACGGCGAGCGCGCGCCAGCCGTGCTGCGGCAATTGCTCGATGAAACCCTGCCCGCGCTGCGCGAGATGAAGCACGAAGGGCTGATACGCGCCATCGGCCTGGGCACCAACGATGTGGACGTGGTGTTGCAGGTGCTGCGCGAAGCCGGGCTGGACGTGCTAATGCTGGCCGGGCGCTACAGCCTGCTGGACCACAGCGCGCTGCCGGCGCTGCTGCCGCAATGCGCGGCGCGCGGCGTGCGCATCGCGCTGGGCGGCGTGTTCAATTCGGGCATCCTGGCGACCGGCGCGCGCGGCGGCACGGCCAGCTTCAACTATGCGCCGGCGGCCCGCGAGTGGCTGGAGCGCACGGCCCGCATCGAGTCGGTGTGCGCGGCGCACGGCGTGCCGCTGCGCGCGGCGGCGCTGCAGTTTCCGCTGGCCCACCAGGCCGTCGACATCGTGATGCTGGGCGCGCGCAAAGTCGCCGAATGGGCCGACGCGGTGGCGATGATGCAGCACATAATTCCAGCGGCCTTCTGGGCGGATTTGCGCGCCCAGGGCCTTTTGCCAGCGGATGCACCCACACCATGATGAAGATTGACGCGCACTTTCACTGCTGGGAACTGGCGCGCGGCGACTATGGCTGGCTCACGCCGGCCCTGGCGCCCATTTACCGCGACGTGGCCGTGGCCGACTGGCAGGCGCAGTCACGCCCGCACGGCGTGCGCGGCGGTGTGCTGGTACAGGCCGCGCCCACCGAGGCGGAAACCCGGTTCCTGCTGGAGCAAGCTGATGCCAACCCGGCCGTGCTGGGCGTGGTCGGCTGGGTGGATTTCCTGGCGCCCGACGCGCCGGCCCGTATCGAAGCGCTGGCCCGGCACCCGCGGCTCAAGGGCTTGCGGCCCATGCTGCAGGACATCGCCGACCCCGAATGGATATTGCAGCCCGCGGCGGCCCCGGCCCTGCGCGCCATGGCCGCTTGCGGCCTGGTTTTCGATGCGCTGGTCAAGTCCGCGCACCTGCCGCACATCCTGACCCTGGCTGGCCGCCACCCTGAACTGCGCATGGTGATAGACCATGGCGCCAAGCCCGACATCGCGGCGGGCGAGTGGCAGCCCTGGGCCGACGCCATCACGCGCATCGCCACGGACACCCAGGCCATGTGCAAGCTCTCCGGCCTGTTGACCGAAGCCGGCCCGCACCCGGCGCCGGGCGCGGTACGGCGCTGGTGCGAGCATGTGCTGCAAAGCTTTGGCGCCGATCGTGTCGTCTGGGGCAGCGATTGGCCGGTGCTGGAACTCGCCGCTCCCTACGCGCTGTGGTGGCTGACCTCGCGGCAGTTGCTGGAGGGGCTGGACGAGCCGGCCCAGGCGGCGGTGATGGGCGGCAATGCGGTAAGGCTTTATGGGCTTCACCTGCCTCAAAGAGCCGGTGTTCCTAAAATCGCCCGATGACTGAACCTATTTCTGTTTCTTCCTCCCTGAACGTCTGCCGCGCCGACTACGCCAACCCGGTCCACGCGCGCGCCATCGTGCAACTGCTCGACAGCTACGCGCAGGATCCGGCCGGCGGCGGCAAGCCGCTCGGCGACTTCGCCAAAACCCATCTCGTCAAGGAACTCGCCGCGCGCCCGCAGGCTTTCAGCGTGCTCGCCTTCGACGGCGACAAAGCGGTGGGCCTGGTCAACTGCATCGAAGGTTTTTCGACCTTCGCCTGCCGCCCGCTGGTCAACATCCACGACGTGGCCGTGCTGCCCGGCCATCGCGGCCAGCGCATCGGCGAAAAAATGCTGGCACTGGTGGACGAGATCTCGCGCGAACGCGGCGCCTGCAAACTGACGCTGGAAGCGCTGCAGGGCAATGCGAGCGCCATCAAGCTGTACGAGCGCATCGGCTTTGCCGGCTACCAGCTGGACCCGGCCATGGGGCAGGCGCGGTTTTTTCAGAAGTGGCTGGACTGAAGCCTGGCCGAAGCAGGGTCGTGCAGCAGCATCAAGGCCGCAAACGCCACCAGCCCCAGCGCCGCTGAAAACCACAACGCACCCGCGCCGAAGCGGTCAATCGCCAGGCCGAACAGCCAGGGCGCCGTGGCCTGTGCAAAGCGCGCCGGCACCATCAAGAGGCCCTGGCGCGCGCCGTAGTCGCGCACACCGAACAGCACCAGCGGCAGCGTGCCCTTGGCAATCGTCAGCACGCCGTTGCCGGCGCCGTGCAGCAAGGTGAACACCGCGCCGGCCGGGACCCCGAAGAACAGGAAGGCCATCGCGCCCAGGGTGTGCAGGCTGCCGGCCACGCGCGCCGAGACCAGCGGATGGATGTTGCGCAGCAGGCCGTATTCAAGCAGCCTGCCTGCCACTTGGGCGGGGCCGACCAGGCCGGCGAATACCAGCGCGGTGGCCAGCGGCACGCCGTGGGCCTGCAGCAGGCGCGGCAGATGCGAGGCCATGGCGGTGCTGATAAACCAGGTCACGGCGAACACCAGCGCGAGCAGCACCGCCGTGCGGGTGGCGCTGTGTGATGGCGTGGAGGCGGCAGTGTCAGGCGGGGCTGCATCCGCATGGGTTTCGGCGAGCACTGGCGCTACAGGTGAAGCAGGCAAGCGCCAGTTGAGTGGCAAGCCCAGCAGCAAATGCAGCGCCGCCCAGGCCATGCAGGTGGCGCGCCAGCCCCATTCAAGCTCCAGCCAGGCCGACAGCGGCCAGCCCACGGTGCTGGCAAAACCGGCGAACAGCGTGATGCCGGTGATGGCGCCGCGTGCGTCCTTTCCGTACAGGTGCACCAGCGCAGCAAAACCTGCTTCATACAGGCCGGCGGCCATGGCCACGCCCAGGATCACCCAGCCGGCGAACAAGCCCACCGGCCCTTGGGCCAGTGCCAGCACGACGAGGCCGGCGGCAAACACGAGGCTGTTGGCGGCCAGCACCGGCCGGCCGCCATGCCGGTCTATGGCCTTGCCCGCGGCCGGCCCGAGCAGCGCGGACACCACCAGCGCGGCCGAAAACGCGGCAAACACTGTGGGCGTGCTGACGCCCAGGTCGCGCGCCATGGGCACGGCGAGGATGGCGGGCAGGTAGTAGCTGGAGGCCCAGGCCAGGGTCTGGGCGATGCCCAGTTGGACGATGGTGGCGGTGCGGCTTGAAACGGTCACGGTCGCAAGCGTAGCAAAGCTTTAGCCCTTGTCGCTCGCGGCCTGCGGCCCGCCCAAGGCGCGGTGCAGCGCCACGCCCGCGAGTGCGCCCACAGCTTGTGCCGCCACAAAGCCCACCGCACTGGCCGGCGCGATGCCGGCAAAGCTGTCCGAGAGCATGCGGCCCAGCACGGCCGCCGGATTGGCGAACGAGGTGCTGGCGGTGAACCAGTAGGCCGCGCCTATGTAGCAGGCGACCATGGCCGGCGCCTTGGCCGCGGGCGCGCGCAGTACGACAAGGATTAGCCCGGCGGTCGCGACGGCCTCGGCCAGCCACTGGCCGCTGCCGCTGCGGATCTTGTGGCTGAACTGCAGCAGGTTCATGTCAAACATCGCATGGGCCAGCCAGGCGCCGACCACCGCGCCCAGCAGCTGGCTTGCGATAAACAGAAAGGTTCTTCGCGTGCGCTTGCCGGAGGCCGTGGCTTGAGACCCGAGCACCAGGGTCACCAGCGGATTGAAGTGCGCGCCGCTGAGCGGGCCCAGCAGTTCGATCAGGACATACAGCGCGAACACCGTGGCCAGCGTATTGGCCAGCAGGGCCACACCCATGTTGCCGGCCGAAAGGCGCTCGGCCATGATGCCAGAGCCTATGACGGCGCAGAGCAGGGCGGCTGTGCCCGCGAACTCCGCGAGCGCCTGGCGCGCCAGCGACGGCACGCCGGGGCTTGCGTCGCGCTCGGTCGTGGTGCGGCTTAACAGCACGCCGGAGCCGCGCGCGATGCCTTGCTGTCCGCCGCGGCGCAGCAGGCCGAAGCGCTGGCCGACTTTGCCTCGCTGAACACCGGGATGTTGCCCAGCGTGTGGAACTGTTCCCAGGCGATGCCTTGCGGGTCTGTGAGCCAGTATTTGTCGCTGCGGGCATAGCAGCAGGTCGTGGAGCCTTCGTCGAGCAAGGTCATGTCGGCGCGGGTCGCATTGGCCTTCAGGGCCTCCAGCTCTTCGGCTTGGTCGACCTGTATGCCCAGGTGGTCCACGCCGGGCGCGTCACCGCGCGTGGAGATGGCGAAGTTGACCGGCGGGTCGCTCAGCATCCATTTGGCGTAGTCGGCTTCAGTGCGCGCGGGCTGCTGGTCGAACATGGCCGAATAAAAGGCGATGTTTTTTTCGAGGTCTTTGACGTGGACGTGGACATGGAAGCGTTTCATGGAGCTCTCCTGTGGGGTGTGGTGTGACGGGGATGTGGTCAGCAGGCCGCGCAGCCGGACTGCGGATCGACTTCGCAGGCGCCGCCTTCGCAGCAGTGCTCGGTCAGATAGCCGAGCAGGGCGTTCATCTGGCCGAAGTTGGCACGGTAGATCAGGTTGCGGCCGCGCGCTTCGCTGCTGGCCAAGCCTGCGTTGGAGAGTTCCTTGAGGTGAAACGACAGTGCGCTGGGCGCGATGCCTAGCTGTTCGGCGATGGCGCCTGGCGTCAGTCCCTCGGGGCCGGCGACCACCAGGGCGCGAAAAGCGCGCAGGCGCTGGGCCTGGGCCAGGGCGGCCAGCGCCTTGACGGCGGCGCCTTCATCGAGGGTGGTGGCTAGGGGGGCTTGTATTGAGGATTCCATGATTCAAATATAATTGAATTATTGAATTGATGCAAACTACGCCCTTCAAACTGCACTCACCAGGAGTCAAACCCCATGCCATCCGCCCCCAAGGTCACGATCTACCACAACCCCCAATGCGGCACCTCGCGCAATGTGCTGGCGCTGATCCGCAATGCCGGCATTGAGCCGGACATCATTGAATACCTCAAGACCCCGCCCACGCGCGAAACGCTGCGAGAGCTGATTGCGCAGATAGGCGTGCCGGTCCGTGACGTGGTGCGGCAAAAGGAAGCTGTCTATCAGGAGCTCGGCCTGGACGGGCAGGGCGATGAGGCGCTGGTGGACGCCATGCTGGCCCACCCCATCCTGATCAACCGGCCTATCGTGGTCACGCCGCTGGCCACGCGCCTGTGCCGTCCTTCGGAGGCGGTGCTCGACATCCTGCCGCTGCCGCAGCGCAGCGCCTTCAGCAAGGAAGACGGCGAACAGGTCATCAATGAGCGCGGCGAGCGCATCACGCGGCCTTAGTCCCGACCGTTATTGCCTTGCCCCAGCGCGCGGGCCCGCGCGCTGTTGTTTCCCCACGGATTTCCCTTCCGTTTCCTCCCCGGCCTGTGGCTTTCCAGCCACTTCTCCAGGCCTGCCGCGGCGTGTCACACAACTGCCATTGAACTGACACGAACGCGTCACCCCCCACTCCCAGAATCTCGTCATGACCAGCATGACTGAGCACCCGATGGGACTCCACTCACAGACACATGACAGGCAGGACGCCAGCGCGGCCCGCAGCCTGGGCGCCGGCATCCAGGATTTGAACAAGCAGTGCCTGCGCATCCTGCGCTGCACGGCCCAGGCCCTGGCCAACAGTCCCGGCGGCCTGCGCTTCAAGGCCGGCACCCGGCCCTGGCTGGAAGGGTTGTCGAACGCGCGGCCGGCGTTGATGGCCGGGCTGGGGCGGCGCGGCAAGGCGGTTTCGCTGGCCGCTGGTGATTGAGTGTCGAAGCCCCTTGATGGGGCTTTTTTACAGGCGGAAAAACCGCGAGTCCGAGTGAGTAAGTGAGTAAGTGAGTGAGCTTGCTGAAGCTGGTCAAAACCGAAGTTGTCGAGACACAGGAAACAAGGAGTTAGCCATGAAAGAACTGCCCAATCCCACCTTTGCATTGTCGCCCGTCGCAATGCCACGGGGGTCACTTCATCAAAGCGGTCATGCTGTCGGTCCAGCCGCTGTTCAAAGGGCTCCCGTGGGGAAAATCTCGGTCAGCTGGGCCCGGCACCAGGACGAGGTCCGGCAGGCGCAACGCCTGAGGTACCAGGTCTTCGCGCTCGAGATGGGCGCCACGCTGTCCAAGACGCTGCCCGGCCACGACGTGGACCTGTTTGACGACTACTGCGAACACCTGCTGGTGCGCGATGCCGACAGCCAGGAAGTCATAGGCACCTACCGCGTGCTCACGCCGACCCAGGCCAAGCGCGTGGGCAGCACCTACAGCGACACCGAATTCGACCTGACGCGGCTGCGCGCGCTGCGCGAGCGCATGGTCGAGCTGGGTCGCAGCTGCGTGCACGCCGACCACCGCCACGGCGGCGTCATCCTGGCGTTGTGGGGCGCGCTGGCCGAGTTCATGTCGCGCAACCAGCTTGACACCATGATCGGCTGCGCCAGTATCCCGATGCAGCACAACGGCGTGTCCAACGGCCACGCGGCCGCCAGCATCTGGCGCCAGGTGCGCGAGACGCACCTGGCCGCCATCGAGTACCGCGTCACGCCGCGCCTGGCCCTGCCCGTGGAGAAGCTCGACGACACGCTGGACGTGGAGCCGCCCGCGCTGATCAAGGGTTACCTTCGCCTGGGCGCCAAGGTGCTGGGCGCGCCGGCCTGGGATCCTGATTTCAACTCGGCCGACCTGCCCATGATGATGCGCATCGCGGACCTGCCGCCGCGCTACCTCAAGCATTTCTCCGGCAAACCGCTGCCGGGCAACGCCACGGAGGCCTGATGCGAAGCATGTTTGACGCCATGGGGGCGCTGGGCAACGGGTTCGGCGGGGGCGGTGACGACCACGACGATGACGACTCGCTGCGCAAGCGCTACCGCACCATCTTCATCTCCGACATCCACCTGGGCACGCCCGGCTGCCAGGCGGCGGCCCTGCTGGATTTCCTCAAGGCCCATCCCAGCGACAACCTCTACCTGGTGGGCGACATCGTGGACGGCTGGCAGCTGCGCCGCCGCTGGTACTGGCCGCAATCGCACAACGACGTGGTGCAGAAGCTGCTGCGCCGCGCCCGCAAGGGCTGCCGCATCATCTACGTGCCTGGCAACCACGATGAGTTTGCGCGTGAATTTATCGGCAACCAGTTCGGCGGCATCGAGGTCATCGATGAAGCCGTGCACACCACCGCCGACGGCCGCCAGTTGTGGATCATCCACGGCGACTACTTCGACGCGGTGGTGCAGTGCGCCAAGTGGCTCGCCTACGTGGGCGACAACCTGTATGAATTCACGCTCAAACTCAACCGCCACCTGAACAGCCTGCGCGCCCGCATGGGGCTGCCCTACTGGTCGCTGTCGGCCTACCTGAAACAAAAGGTCAAGAGCGCGCTCAACTACGTCACCGACTTTGAAGAAGCGGTCGCCAACGAGGCGCGCCGGCGCGGCCACCAGGGCGTGGTCTGCGGCCATATCCACCGCGCCGAGATGCGCGACATCAACGGCGTGCTGTATTGCAACGACGGCGACTGGGTGGAAAGCCGCACCGCGCTGGTCGAAAACTTCGACGGCACGCTGGAGCTGGTGCACTGGGCGCCGGCCCACGAAACGCAGGGCCGCGGCCACGCCGCTTCCACGGTGGTCGCATGAGGATCGCCCTGGTCACCGACGCCTGGCAACCGCAGGTCAACGGCGTCGTCACCACGCTGGTGGAATTGGTGCGCGAGCTCGCGGAACTCGGCCACCAGGTGGAGGTGATACACCCCAACCTCTTCAAGACACGGCCTTGCCCGGGTTATGCCGGCATCGACCTGGCGGTGCGCCCCAAGCGGGGGCTGACCGAAAAGCTCGACGCTTTCCAGCCCGAAGCCATCCACATTGCGACCGAGGGCCCGCTGGGCTGGGCGGCGCGCGGCTATTGCCTCAAGCGCGGCCTGCGTTTCACCACGGCCTTCCACACCAAATTCCCCGAAATCCTGCATGCGGCGCTCAAGATCCCGCTGTCCTGGGGTTACGCGCTGTTCCGCCATTTCCACAGACCTTCGTCGGGCGTGATGGTGCCCACCCAGGGCGTGCTGCGCATGCTGGAAGAACGCGGCTTCAAGAACCTGCGCGGCTGGACGCACGGCGTGGACACGGATCTCTTCAGCTTCGAACCGCAGCCGCGCCTGCACCCGCCCATGGGCACGCTGCTGCGTCCGGTGTCGCTGTTTGTGGGCCGGGTGTCGTATGAGAAAAACATCGAGTCCTTCCTCAAGCTGGACATCCCGGGCACCAAGGTGGTGTGCGGCGTGGGCCCGCTCGAAGAGTCGCTCAAGCAGCGTTATCCCCAGGTCCGCTGGATGGGCGTGCTGGCCCGGGACGAACTGGCCAAGGTCTACGCCGCGGCTGACGTGTTTGTGTTTCCCAGCCGGTCGGAAACCTTCGGCCTGGTGATGCTCGAAGCCATGGCCGCCGGCACGCCGGTGGCGGCCTATCCGGTCGACGGCCCGCTGGAAGTGCTGGGAAAAACCGACGGAAGCTGTCACGGCGGTGTCATGAACGAAGATTTGCAACAAGCTTGTTACGGTGCGCTGGCCGTGCCGCGCCATGAAGCGCGGCAGCGCGCGCTGGACTTCAGCTGGAGCCATGCGGCGCAATTGTTCGAGTCTTTCCTGGTAATTGCGGGTAAAAACAGCGCCCAACTCAACCCCGACATCAGCAAGGGCAGTACTTGCCAGCCTTTTCAGGCCGGTGCACCATCAGTCAAAAGTACTGTCACGCCACTGTCATGAAACACGTCAACACTGTGACTTGTTACTAATGACACGTAAATGCCTTGTTGATGCCCACTTCACCCGCCTCGGTGGCCGCTGCCGCGCCAAGCGTCCAGTTCCTGGACCGCGACCACAGCATTCTTGCTTTCAATGAGCGGGTGCTGGACTGGGCCAAGCGCCCCGACGTGCCGCTACTGGAGCGGCTGCGGTTTTTGTGCATTGTGTCGTCCAACCTCGACGAGTTTTTTGAAGTCCGCACCGCACCCCACCTGACGGCGGCGCAGGCCGGTGAGCAAAAAGCGCCTTATTCGGTGCAGTCTTTCAAGGCCTTGTCGGCCGCCGCGCACGACATGGTGGCGCGCCAGTACTCCCTCTATAACGATGACCTGCTGCCGGCCTTTGAGCGCCAGGGCATACGCGTGGTCTCGCACGGTGAGCGCAACCCGGCCCAGCGGCGCTGGGTGAAGGAGTATTTCGAGCGGGAAGTGCGGCCGCTGCTGATCCCGGTCGGGCTGGATCCGTCGCACCCGTTCCCGCAGGTGGCCAACAAGTCGCTCAACTTCATCGTGCGCCTGGGCGGCCACGACGCTTTCGGCCGCGAGAACGACATCGCCATCGTCAAGGTGCCGCGGGTGTTGCCGCGGCTGATCCACATGCCGACGCGCGGCCACCACAAGGAAGACCGCCTGTTCGTGTCGCTCTCCAGCGTGATACGCGCGCACCTGGCCGAGCTGTTTCCCGGCCGCGAGGTCGGGCAGTTTTCGCAGTTCCGCGTCACCCGCCATTCCGACCTGGCGGTCGACGAGGACGACGTCAAGAACCTGCGCACCGCCCTGCGCCAGGGCCTGGAGCAGCGCCACTACGGCCAGGCCGTGCGCCTGGAGGTGTCGGCGGGCTGCTCGGAATACCTGGCCAACTTCCTGCTGAAGCAGTTCAACCTGCCTTCACTGGCGCTGTACCGCGTGCACGGCCCGGTAAACCTGGTGCGGCTGACGCAACTGGTGGACCTGGTCAACGACCCCAAGCTGCTGTTCCCCAGTTATCGCCCCTGCTACCCGACGCAGTTGCTGCCCGGCCAGTCCTTCTTTGAGCGGCTCAAGCAGGGCGACGTGTCCATCCACCAGCCCTTCGAGAGTTTTGAGGGCGTGCTCGCCTTCCTGCGCGAGGCCGTCAACGATCCGCAGGTGCTGGCGATCAAGCAGACGATTTACCGCACCGGTGCCGATTCGGAACTCATGGTGCTGCTGCGCGAAGCCGTGCGGCGCGGCAAGGAAGTGACTGTGGTGGTGGAGCTCAAGGCGCGCTTTGACGAAGAGGCCAACATCAACTGGGCGGAGATGCTGGAATCGATAGGCGCGCAGGTGGTCTACGGCGTGGTGGGCCTGAAGACCCACGCCAAGATGCTGCTGGTGACGCGCCGCGAAGGCCGGCACCTGGTACGTTATGCGCATCTTTCCACCGGCAATTACAACCCGCGCACGGCGCGCCTCTACACCGACCTGAGCTACCTGACGGCCGACCCGCTGACGACGGCCGACATCGACAACGTCTTCGTGCACCTGGCCAGCCAGAGCCGCCTGCCCAAGCTGCACCACCTGCTGCTGGCCCCGTTCCAGTTGCACCACAAGCTGATCGCCAAAATCGACGCGCTGGGTGAAGCCGCTCTGCAGGGCAAGGACACGCGCCTGGTCGCCAAGATGAACGCATTGACCGACGAGGACCTGATGCTGGCGCTGGTGAGGGCAGGGCAGCGCGGCGTGAAGATAGACCTGATCGTGCGCGGCGCCTGCATGCTGCCGGCGCAAGTCCCCGGCGTGACCGACAACATCCGCGTGCGTTCCGTCATCGGCCGCTTTCTCGAGCATTCGCGCGTCTTCTACTTCCGCTGCGCGGAGGAGGAAACGCTGCTGCTCTCCAGCGCCGACTGGATGAACCGCAACATGCTGCGCCGGGTGGAGCTGGCCTGGCCGGTGACCGACCCGGTGCTGCGCCGGCGCATCATCGACGAATGCCTGGTGGCCTACCTGCACGACGGGCGCGATGCCTGGGACCTGCAGCCCGACGGCAGCTACCTGCGCGTGAGCCCGCAGGGCGACCTGCCGCGCCACGGCGCGCAAGCGGCCCTGATGGCCCGCTACACCGCCCCCCAACACCAGGACAAATGACATGGACCTCATCTTGTGGCGTCATGCGGAAGCGGAAGACTGGCCAGAAGGTGATCCACAGGCAGGCAGCGACCTGGAGCGCTCGCTCACGGCACGCGGCGAGAAGCAGGCGGCCCGCATGGCCAACTGGCTGGACCGCCAGCTGCCCGAAGGCGCGCGCATCTTCGTGAGCCCGGCGCGCCGCTGCGAGCAGACCGCGCTGGCGCTGGGGCGCAAATACAAGATCAGGAACGAACTCGCGCCCGATGCCACGGCCGCGCAGTTGCTGGAACTGGTGCAGTGGCCGACCGCCAAGTCGCCCATCCTGGTGGTGGGCCACCAGCCCATCCTCGGCGAAACCATCGCGCAGCTGCTGGGCCTGCAGGCCAGCGATTGTCCCGTCAAGAAGGGTGCGCTCTGGTGGCTGCGCAGCCGCGACCGCGAGGGCCACAACCAGACCGTGGTGGTGACGGTGCAGTCGCCGGAAGTGCTCTGAACTGGCGTGCGGGCCGGCATCGCGAGGAAAGCATCTCCCTCGCGCTCGCTCTTGTCTCGCGGATGCATCATGTGGCCGTTGCGACCATGCCGGCGGACAAAAAACCGACCCGGGATAGCCAAATTCTCTTGATGCCAAGGCTATAGTGCAAGTACCGAACCCGCTCCCCGGCCTGGTCCAGCAAGCGGAAACCTGATAGCGCCGCTCAAGTCAAACGTTAAGGAGCATTCCTCAATGTCGATCGTCACGCCTCGTATTCCGTTGTTCGCTGTAGCCGCCGCGCTCTTTTGGAATGCGGCCCACGCGCAGGCTGACTGCGAAGCCGCGTGGCAGGAGGCGAAGTCACTGCCAAACTCTGCATCCGCTGCGCGCCTTGAGCAGTCGCGACGGAACTGCCTTCGGGATACGACCTATCTATCTCGCCTTGGCAGAAAGTACTTTGAGTTGGGTGACGTAGAAAAGGCGCGCGCAATTACTACCGCCGGGCTCCAAATCGATCCACGTCACGAAGGCCTGCTGTTCGGCCTGGGTGACATCCACCTTCGACAGTCTCGGCTGGGGGACGCCAAAGCAGTCGCAACGCGCCTCATTGAGTTTCATCCGAACTCTCACGGCGGGCCGTATCTTATGCAGCGGGTCTTGATGGATTCGAAGCAATTTTCGGAGGCCATCAAATACGGCGACCTGGCGATTTCCAAATCAAACGGGCAGATAGTTGTGCTCTACCTGAACAATGCTGTCGCTGCCTACCATGCCGCGCAAGATGCACTTTGCGTTCGGTATGCGCAGGAGGCGATTGATCGCGATCCGGCTGTACTGCGCCAAGCTTGGGGAATGAATGAAGCGATATACGCCCTGGATAGATCAAAGCGCTTTCCGGAGGCGCTCGCTCTCGCCAAGCGACGGAAGGCTGCTGACCCAAGGTGGTCGGAGGATGAGGCATTTGTCAAGATTCTCCGGGTCATGGGAGTTGCCCAATGAAGTACGCCGACGTGCCTTTTAACTTGTCAATCGACGCAGGCCCACAACCGCAGGCTGCGGCTTCGCCGCGTGTATTGGTGGTCCGGCCATCTTCACGTTAGACGCCGATGAGCGACGACATTGCAGAATTACTGGCTCAAGAGGATCTTCGGGGCTGCCGTCGGTGCCGGCAGTTCTTTGGTCCGATGTATGGTTCGCTCAAGCGCGAGAGCGCCGACTCGCTGTTCTCGCCAAGATCAGTTCGGGTCATGGTCGATCGTATCGCCGGTGAGGATGCCGGCACCTACTTCGAATGCTATGAGTGCGAAAGCAAACGCCGGCGTAAGCGAGTGGTGTTCTATTCGGTCCTCGCCGCCATCGTGGCTATCGCACTGCTATTCCGAGAGTTCAGCTCGGGCCGCTTGGGAGTGCCATGGTGAGCAGCGCTGAGTCGGAGGGCGTTCCCCGGTAAGGCGGGTCATGCCTCCCCTTATCTCAAACGTCAGGTCGTAAACTCGTCACACAATGATCGTTCCTCATCGAAAACCCCAGGTTTGCGTACTCGGCAGCGCCGAGCCCGGTTCCAGCGCCTACGAGCTCGCCGGCGAGGCCGGCGAGGCGCTGGCCAAACTGGCCATCACCGTGGTGAGCGGATGCGGCAGCCCCGCAACCCGGGTTGCTGCCGAGCGCGCCATTCAGGCGAACGGCCTGGTGCTCAGCATCGTGCCTCCAGATGAGATGCCTGGGCCGGATTGGCCCGCCACGGTGGTGCTGCCCTGTGGCATGGGGGACGCCCGCAATCTGTTGATGGCCCTTGCCGGCGATGCCTGTATCGTCATCGGCGGCCGCGCGGGCACCAAATCCGAGGTTCACCTGGCCTGGCTGCACAAACGGCCGCTGCTTCCGCTGGTCGGCTGCGGCGGGTGGTCCGATGAACTGCCGTCCAACCCTCCCGACGAGCGAGCGAACTCCCCGATCCTGCCGTGGAGCACCATCGCTGAGTTGCAGGAAAATCTGCGCAGTCTTGGATTGGTCAAGAGTGCGGCTTGACTTGGGGAACTGGTCCGCCAAGCGGGAGGCGGACTGCAAGGGAGCATTGCGGGGTTTCAACTGCAGGAGCTAGCTTCGCTGCAGAATGTCGTGATCCGGGTCATTTACACTTTAGGCGCCGCCAGGAGTGCCCATGCCAGATCAAAAGCTTGAAGGTGGTTGCCAATGCGGAGCAGTCCGCTACCGCATCTCAGGGAATCCGGTGATGGCTGCATTCTGCCACTGCACCATGTGCCGGCGAGCCAATGCGGCGCCGGCAGTCGCCTGGGCAATGTATGAGCTCTCCCAGGTCTCGTTTCTCGCGACGCCACCCACGATCTATGAATCATCGCCGGGTGCAAAGCGCGGTTTCTGCGCTCACTGCGGGACGCAGATCTGCTTCACGGCAGAGTACATCCCAGGGCTCATCGACCTGACGATCGGCAGCCTCGATGAACCAAGCCTGGTTCCTCCCACTTTTCACTACTGGGAGTCCAAGCGCTTGCCCTGGCTTCACGTCGCGGACCAATTGCCTCGCTATCCTGAGTTTCCTCCCCAATGAGCAGGCGCTAAGCAGAATGACGTCAGCCACAACATGAAGATCGGTCAAGCCATCATTCGCGTGATCCTATGGCTCTCAGGTGCAGGTGCACTTGCCCTGATTGTCGCCACCGGCTATTACGCCAACGAAGTCAGGGTTGCGAGAGCTGCGACACCGTCTCTGGTTTCCGAAACCTGGAAGCGCTTTGGGGCTCAACTGAAACTTGCTGATTTATCCAAGGAGAGGCAAGCCATGTTGTTGGCGATCGAAGATCCGGCGTTCATTCGGCATCACGGCGTCGATCTTGAAACTCCCGGCGCAGGAATGACGACCATTACCCAAGGTTTGGTCAAGCTCATTTTTTTCCCCGATGGGTTCAAGCAAGGCATCGCCAAAGTTCGCCAAACGTTGATTGCGCAATACGCCTTGGATTCGCTGGTTTCCAAGAATGATCAATTGCAGTTGTTCCTGAATATCTGCTACCTGGGCAACAAGAATGGCCAGCCTGTTCATGGCTATGCGGCCGCCGCGCGGGCATATTTCGGAAAGACCTTTGCGGAACTCACCGACGAAGAGTTCCTGTCGCTCGTGGCAATGCACATAGCTCCCGATAACCTGAAACCTGGGACGCTTGAAAACACGCAACGCGTCCAACGTATTCGCGCATACCTCTCTGGCAAGTATCAGCCCGCGAGCTTGCTGGATGTTGATTACAACGGAAAGCAACACGGAACACTGGCAGAAGAGGCCCTCATGTCATTCTTGCGGCTTGTTACTGACGCAAGGCCAGAAAAACCCTAGCGGCAAACGCCTGACATACCGTGCACCCAATCTCTTATTTGAGAGGGCGTGCCGGGGTAAGCCAGGTCCCAGATCTTTTCTCTTCTCCTCTAAGGCCATAGACCACATGATTCTCTTGCCTCGGTAACTGAACACATCTCGACTCAGGGCACCGTTGTACATTTAGTGCACTAGCCCTGCTTCAATTTCTTGCGACGTGGAGCGACCCATCCACCGGCAACCGGCTCCTTTCACCCTTAGGCCTTTATAGGCGGAGTTACATGAAAAACAATATTCGACAGGTTCTGACGCTCGCAGTCCTTGCCTGTGCACTGGGCAATGCGTCTGGCCAGCCCGCGGCCGCTGCAAATACTGCCCAAAAGTCAAACCAGTTCGTGGTTCAAGCCGAGGTCGCCTACAAAGGCATGCTCGAAGCGGAACGGGCTGGAAACCTCGCGTCCTATCGAAAGTTCAGGTCAAAGGCCGCTGTGAACGAGACCCTTGGGAATCTGCGCAAAGCCGGGACTCCCGAGAGCGAGGCCGGCGCCGCGTTGCAGCGGGTATCAAAGTACTCGACGAGCCTGGACGGCTTTGATTTTGTGAGGGCCGAAGGGCGGGCAAACGTCGGGCGGATCTTCTATCAAAAGCGCTGGAAGTCCAATGGCGAAGAAATGGTCGACTTCTTTGGCTACCTGATGCGGCTCGAGGACAACGCGTGGAAAGTTGATTGTGTTGTGAATTCGACTGGAACAAAGCTCGGCATGGGCAAGTCGCGCAAGATTGAAGAACGAACTATTGATGAACTTGCCGAGCATCAATGCTTGAAGATGAGCTGAGATCCAATCGCCAGGATATGCCGCAGGATTTGCGGCATACGCCAGGTCAGGCATAACAAGAAAAAATTCGTCATGCGTTACACCATCATCCTGTCCACACTGCTTCTTTGCTCCGCCTGCAGCGAAACATCGTCGCAACCTGCTGCCGTCATTCCGCCCGCAGCGCAAGCCGGCACACCCGCTTTGCCCGACACAAAAGAGGCCACCCAGGCGCTCCTTGAGATGCTGGATATGAAAGAGTACAAAAATGCCGAAGCCAAGCTGGGCACCTGCATCCCGGCTGTTGAGGCCAAATACCCAGGGCAAGTCGCTTGCACGGTGGCCTTGAAGATAGGTGCGGGAAGTTCGGAAACCCAAGCCGATTTTTATCGCCGTAGTGGCAAATGGGTAGCCCAGCCGAGCAGCTCGCAGGACAAGCTGCCATTTCCAGACCCCAAGCTTTGAACGCTGTGCCTGCAAAAATCGTTCAACACCGGCAATTCGGCCTGGGATTGAATCACGGCTTTGTCGCGCCTCTCATCTTGAACCCTGGAACACCATGAAAGCTGCACTTTTTATCATCATCGGGTATTTGCTGGCGAGCTTGCTTGCTGCCGCTTTCTCGCTGGTGTTGCAGCCGCCGCACGCGCATTTCCCGGTGCTGGTTGCGCTCGCGTTCTTTCCTCTATACCCGCCGCGGTGGGTGGGCATGGTATTTGACGGGACGGCGACCCCCGTGGAGGCGATGGCACTCGCCTTGTTTGTCTTGGTGATGGGGACGAGCATCTACCTGGCGCTCAAAGCCCAGCGCAAGGCGGCCCAGTGAGCAATCCAGCACTCTTGCGAGCGCTGGAAGTTGCCTTTGCGTTGCTGCTTAAGAACCGAGCGTAGGCCGACCGGTCTTGATCGCGGGAACCTGCTCCAGCGCGGTCAGGAAAGCTGCGTCGGAGATACCGGCCAGCAGTTTGATGCCGGCGCGCAGCAGTTCGCTTTTCTTCGCGGGGCGGGTCAGCCTGGCGGCGCGCTGCTTGAGCTCGTCGAGCACCACATATTCGGCCTTGGGAATGGTGAAGCTGTCGCGCACCAGTTTGGGCTTTTTGGTTTTCTCGGGTTTCGCGGCCTTCACGGGCTTGGCGCTTGCCTGCGGCTTGGCGGCTGGCTTTTTAGCGCCGGCTTTTTTCACCAGGGCTTTCTTGACCGCGCCTTTGCCGGCCGGGGCCTTGGCGGGGGATGCCTTTTTCGGGGCTGGCTTGGCCGCGGTTTTCACGGGAGCCTTGGGGGTTGCTGGAGCCGGTGCAGCGGGTTTCGCAGTTGCTTTTTTGCGGGTTGCCATGGATTGATCCTTTTTCCTGTTGAGTGAGCGGTCGAATAAACCGTATATACAGTTTATACGGTTTGATCAAAAGCGGTCAAGCCGCGGCCAGGCGGCAGCGAAGGGCAGGGCTCAGGGGCCGGGCACGACTAGCGTCCACGGCGTCTTCTGCCAGGCCAGCACTTCTTCTTGTAGCAGGTGGGCCGATTGCGGAAAGGCCTGCGCCCAGCCGGCGCGGCAGTTCAGCACAAAGATGCGGCCGGGCTCGGCGCCGCACTCGAGCTGCAGGCCCTTGAGGTCAGGGTCTCGGCGGGCGTGGCACAGGATGACGGCCAGGCGCAGGCACAGCAGCTGCTGGATGAACACGCGGTCTTCGAAGTTGACCTCGAGCTTGCGCAGCTTGCCGCGGTGGCCCAGCACCAGCAGGCTGATGCGGTGCAGTTCGGGCAGGGCAAAACCCGGCGCGTCGGCATTGTCCAGGATGTAGGCGCCGTGCTTGTGGTAGTCGCTGTGGGAGATCTGGCTGCCGATTTCATGCAGTTGCGCGGCCCACTCGAGCTTGCGCTGGAAGCGCGCGGAATCGGCGGCAGGCAGGCCGGCGCCGGCCATCACGAACAAGTGCCGCGCGACCTTGCTGACGCGCTGGGCCTGCACGGCATCGGCGCTGAATTTGCTGGCCAGGCGCTGCACCGTGGTGGAGCGCAGGTCCGTCAGGTCGTGTTCGCGGTCCACGAGGTCGTAAAGCACGCCGTGGCGCAGGGCGCCTTGGGCGGCTTCCATCTGCGAAATACCGAGCAGGTCGAACACGGCGCGCAGCACGCTGACGCCGCCGCCTATGACGGCGCGCCTGTCGTCCTTCATGCCGTCCAGCTTCAGGCGATCCGCGCTTTGCGCCTTGAGCAGGCGGTCCAGCAGCCAGTCCAGGCCGTCGCGCGTGACGAGGCCCGCGGGCCAGCCCGCGGCCGTCAGCACGTCGCTGACCGCGCCTATGGTACCGGACGACCCATAGGCCGCGTCCCAGGCGCCGGCGCGGTAGGCATTGACGGCTTCGTCGAGCACCGCCTTGGCGGCCACCTCGGCGGTCGTGAAGGCACGCGGGGTGAATTGGCCTTCGGGGAAATACTTCATCGACCACGCCACGCTGCCGACGCGATAAGACTCCATGGTGCGGGCTTCCAGGCCCTTGCCGAGGATCATTTCGGTGGAGCGCCCGCCTATGTCCACCACCAGCCGGCGTTCGTCGGATTGCGGCAACAGGTGCGCCACGCCCTGGTAGATCAGCCGGGCCTCTTCGCGGCCGGGGATGACGTCGATGGGGAAGCCGAGGATCTTGTGGGCGCGCGCGAGGAATTCCTCGCGATTGCGCGCCTCGCGCAAGGTCTGGGTGGCGACCGCGCGGACCTGGTGTTTCTTGAAGCCCGCCAGGCGTTCCCCGAAGCGCGCCAGGCAGTCCCAGCCGCGCTGCATGGCGTCCGGGGTCAGGTTGCGGTCGGCGTCCAGCCCGTTGCCCTGGCGGACGGTTTCCTTGAGGTATTCGGTGCGGTGTATGCGGCCGTGGTCAAAGCGGCCGATTTCGAGGCGAAAGCTGTTGGACCCCAGGTCCACAGCCGCGAGCAGCGTTCCATTTTGCATGCCTGAGTTTAAGGTCTCGGCATGGTGTTCGCGCAGGACCCGCATGAGCATTTCGGGCCGCCTAGCCGATCAGGCGGCCGTCGACCGTCATCATGCTCTGGGTGACGTAGGTGCTGCTGCGGCGCTGGGGGCTGAAGCTCACGCTGAAGCCGCCCATGTTCATGGCGGCGCGGCGCTGGAAAGCGCCCAGGACGTTCTGGCGGTTCAATGCGCCGTCCACTTCGTTGAGCACTTCATAGGTGTAGCGCGCGGCGATGAAACCGGCCAGGCTCAGCGGCGCGGGCGGCTCGTCAAACAGGCGCGCCAGCGTTTCGCGGTAGCTCCTGACAATCGGCAGGCTGGCGTTGACCAGGGGCACGGGCTGGGTGGCGATCACCGGGGTGTTGCGCGCCGCGCCCATCTGCAGCATGGTCTGCAGGTTGACGTCGGCCAGGGCCACGATGTAGCGCTGACGGGACTGCTTTTCGAGGCCCTGGGTGAATTCGGCCAGTTCGGGCGTCCCGCCGACAAAGAGCAGCACGGCGGGCGTGCGGGGCGTGAGCTTCTGCCCCAGCGCGCGCAGGTCGTCGGAGCCCTTGAAGGACTGCAGCTTGAGCGTCAGGGCCGCGGTGATGCGCTCGACGTCGGCGTGGTAGGCGCTGTAGTCCCGGGCCGTGGCGTAAATCGCGCCCAGTTCCTTCAGGCCCATGGTCGAGAGGCTTTTGAGCGCGTAGGCCATCTGTTCCTGGCGTGCCGCAAAAATCGGGAAGGTCTTGTCGTCGATCTCGAGGCTGGAGTTCTGCAGCCAGGGCGCCACGTGGGCCATGGGCAGGCCGCCCTTGTGGGAAAGGTCGACGATCTGGCTGGCCATGAGGTCGCCGACACTGCCGGAAAGGGCCACGCAGGCGGGGTTGTCCCGGACCGAGTCCAGGGCCGTCTTGAGGCTGGCCGGCGTGCCGTCGGTTTCCAGCGTCTGGTGCTCGACGCGGCGTCCGCGAATGCCGCCTTTGGCATTGATGTCCTGCCAGGCGGCGCGCGAGCCGATCAAAAAATCCTTGGAAACGTCTTGTTGCGCTTGCGAAAAGTCCACGACCTGCGCCACGACGAGGCTGCGCGAGGCGGATTTGCTGGGTTGTGCCCACGCGGGCGCGGCAACACCGGCCGCCAGCAGGCCGGCATGTTGCAGCAGGCGGCGGCGGTTGGAGAGAGGTTGGGGCAGGGACATGGCGGGGCTCCTGGCGGTGTGTCCGCCGTCAGGTGTCGGGATGGGGCAGGGGTGAAACTGTCAAGGCCCCTGCTTTCGGGGAAAACCAGGGGCCTGAAGCGAACTGAAGTAAAGGGAAGCAAGGCGCGCGGCCTTGCGGAGGTATCGGTATCAGCGTGCGGGCGGGACCAGGACGGCGTCCACCACGTGCACCACGCCGTTGGTGGCGGAAATGTCGGCGGTCTGGACCATGGCGTCCTCGACGGTGACGAACTCACCGGCCTTGGAGAGCGCCACATTGGCGCCGTTGACGGTCTTGCTGTTGCCGTTCTTGACGTCGGCGGCCATGAGCTTGCCGGGAATCAGGTGGTAGGTCAGGACGGCCTTGAGTTTGGCCGGGTCCCTGGCCAGCTCGTCCATGGTCTTGGCGGGCACTTTGGCGAAAGCCTCGTTGGTGGGGGCGAACACGGTGTAAGGGCCGGTTCCTTTGAGGGTGTCGGTCAGCCCGGCCTTGGCCACCAGGCCGTTGAGCGTGCTCAGCTGGGACTGGGAGGCAATGGTGTCGGCCACAGAGACCGGGGTGGATTGGGTGGCGCAGCCGGCGAGGGCGGCGACTGCGGCGGTGAGGACCAGAAAGCGGCGGTTCAGCATGGGAAGTTCTCCTGATTAATCCTGATAAAGACGAGGCCAAGCGTAGGAGCACCCGGTGACAGATTCGTGACGGAAATTTGAAGCTTTTGTGACGCTCCCCAGGGGCGGATGCCCCCTGGGAGGCTGTCATATTTGTCACAAGCTTGTCACACAAGCTTCCTACAGTCGACGCATCTCCTTAGCAGTCCCAAGCAATCCCAACTATTTCCAACCCAGAGGTGTTCTGATGAACCTGACTTTCAAAGCTTCCCTGACGGCCGCGATGGGCCTTGCCTTCGCCTCTTTTGCGAACCTGGCCAGCGCCCAGGACGTGACCGGCGCCGGCGCCAGCTTCCCGGCCCCCCTGTATTCCAAGTGGGCCGCTGATTACAACAAAGCCACCAGCGTCAAGATCAACTACCAGTCGGTGGGTTCCGGTGCCGGTTTGCGCCAGATTGAAGCCAAGACCGTCGATTTCGGCGCATCCGACGCCCCCCTGAAAGACGAAGAACTGGCCAAAAAAGGCCTGATGCAGTTCCCCACCGTGATCGGCGGCGTGATCCCTGTGGTGAACATCAAGGGCATCACCCCCGGCCAGCTCAAGCTGAGTGGCCAGGTGCTGGGCGACATCTACCTCGGCAAGATCACCAAGTGGACCGACCCGGCCATCAAGGCGCTGAACCCCACGCTGCCCCTGCCTGACGCGGCCATCGCACCGGTTCGCCGCGCCGATGGTTCCGGCACCAGCTTCATCTTCACGAACTACCTGAGCAAGGTCAACGCCGAGTGGAAGTCCAAAGTGGGCGAGGGCACTGCAGTGAACTGGCCTGTGGGCGCGGGCGGCAAGGGCAATGAAGGCGTGGCGGCATTCGTCGGCCGCCTGCCCAACTCGATCGGCTACGTGGAATACGCCTACGTCAAGCAAAACAAGATGACCTTTGCCCAACTGAAGAACGCGGCCGGCAACTTCGTGTCGCCTGAAGACGGCGCTTTCAAGGCCGCCGCGGCCGGTGCCGAGTGGTCCAAGAGCTTCTACCAGATCCTGACCGAGCAGCCCGGCAAGGATTCGTGGCCCATCACCGGCGCTACCTTCATCCTGATGCAAAAAGTCCAGGACAAGCCCGCCCAGGCCGCCGCTTCGCTCAAGTTCTTTGAGTGGGCCTACAAAAACGGCGACAAGACCGCCGACGACCTGGACTACGTGCCCATGCCCGCGGCAGTGAAGACCATCATCGAAAAAGCCTGGGGCGACATCAAGGATGCATCCGGCAAGACGGTTGCCTATAAATAAGCACGGCCAGCTGATTTCCGCAGTCTTTACAAAACACAGGGGTTTCTCACGTGTCCTCTACACTTCCGGCTAGCCGGGCCGCTTTTGACCACCCGGCCAAAGCGACCGGACGCGACATGACCAATCCTCCCCCCGGCAATGCCGTGCGCAGAAGTCCCCTGGCGGACCGGCTGTTCGGCTGGGCCGCGCAAGGCGCGGCCTGGCTGACGCTGGCCCTGCTGGCCGGCATCCTGGTGTCGCTGGTGATCGGGGCCTGGCCCGCGATCAGCAAATACGGCCTCGGCTTCCTGACCAGCAGCGTCTGGGACCCCGTCAAGGGCGAGTACGGCGGCCTGGTCATGATTTACGGCACCCTCGCGACCTCGCTGATCGCACTGCTCATCGCGGTGCCGGTGAGCTTCGGCATCGCGCTGTTCCTGACGGAGCTGTCGCCCGCATGGCTCAAAAGGCCGCTGGGCACCGCCATCGAACTGCTCGCCGCCGTGCCGTCCATCGTCTATGGCATGTGGGGCTTGCTGGTGTTCGGCCCCATCCTGGCCACCTACGTGCAGCAGCCGTTGCAAAGTCTGTTGACCGGTATTCCCTACCTGGGCGCGCTGGTGTCCGGCCCTCCGGTAGGCATAGGTATTTTGTCGGCCGGCATCATCCTGGCCATCATGATCATTCCCTTCATCGCCTCGGTGATGCGGGATGTGTTCGAGGTCACGCCGGTGCTGCTCAAGGAATCGGCCTACGGCCTGGGTTCCACCACCTGGGAAGTCGTCTCCAAAGTCGTGCTGCCCTACACCAAAGCCGGTGTGGTCGGCGGCATCATGCTGGGACTGGGACGCGCACTGGGCGAGACCATGGCGGTCACCTTTGTCATCGGCAATTTCAACCAGCTCGATTCGTTGAGCCTGTTCCAGGCGGCCAACAGCATCACCTCGGCGCTGGCCAACGAGTTCGCCGAAGCGGGCGAGGGCCTGCACCAGGCCGCGCTGATTTACCTGGGCCTGGTGCTGTTCTTCATCACCTTTGTGGTGCTGTCGCTGTCCAAGCTGCTGCTGGCCCAGCTGCGAAAGAGTGAAGGGGTTAAAACATGAGCGCCGTGATGCAAGAAGACGCACGCCTGGCAAAGTTCGCCCGGCGCAAGCGGGTCAACCGGATCGCACTGGTCCTCTCGCTGGCAGCCATGTCTTTCGGCCTCTTCTGGCTGGCATGGATTCTGTGGGAGACCATACGCCTGGGCGTGGGCGGCCTCTCGCTGGCCACGCTGACGCAGATGACGCCGGCGCCCAATGAAGAGGGCGGTATCGCCAACGCGATTTACGGATCCTTCCTGATGGTGCTGCTGGCCACTTTTGTGGGCACGCCTATCGGCATCATGGCCGGCATCTACCTGGCCGAATACAACACCAAGGGCATGCTGGCGTCGGTGACGCGCTTCGTCAACGACATCCTGCTGTCCGCGCCGTCCATCGTGATCGGCCTGTTCGTCTACACCGTCGTGGTGTCGCAGTTCAAGTCCTATTCGGGCTGGGCCGGCGTCCTGGCGCTCGCGCTGATCGTGATTCCCGTGGTCATCCGCACCACGGAAAACATGCTGCAACTGGTGCCGCCGGGCCTGCGTGAAGCCGCTTACGCCCTGGGCGCGCCCAAGTGGAAGGTCATCACCAGCATCACGCTGCGCGCGGCGCGCGCCGGTGTGACGACCGGCATCCTGCTGGCCGTCGCCCGGATCGCCGGTGAAACGGCGCCGCTGTTGTTCACGGCGCTGAACAACCAGTTCTGGACCTCGGACCTGAACCAGCCCATGGCCAGCCTGCCCGTGACGATCTTCAAGTTCGCGCTGAGCCCTTATGAGAACTGGCAGCAACTGGCATGGGCGGGCGTGTTCCTGATCACCATGGCCGTGCTGGGCCTGAACATCCTGGCGCGCGTGCTGACGCGCGCCAAAAACTGACAGCCACACAACACAACAAGGTCAAAGATGGACACCATCACCGCACAACGCGAGCAATCGAAAATTTCGGTCAAGAACCTCGACTTCTATTACGGCAAGTTCCACGCCCTCAAGGGCATCAACCTGGAAATCCCGGAAAAGAAGGTCACCGCCTTCATCGGCCCCTCGGGCTGCGGCAAGTCCACGCTGCTGCGCATCTTCAACCGCATGTATGAGCTTTACCCCGAGCAGCGCGCCGAAGGCGAGATCATGTTCGACGGCGAGAACCTGCTGACGTCCAAAAAAGACGTGGCGCTGATCCGCTCCAAGGTCGGCATGGTGTTCCAGAAGCCGACGCCGTTCCCGATGTCGATCTACGACAACATCGCCTTTGGCGTGAAGCTGTTTGAAAGCCTGAACGCCTCGGACATGGACGAGCGCGTGGAATGGGCGCTGCGCAAGGCCGCGCTGTGGACCGAAGTCAAGGACAAGCTCAACCAGAGCGGCTCCAGCCTCTCCGGCGGCCAGCAGCAGCGCCTGTGCATTGCCCGCGGCATCGCCATCAAGCCTGAAGTGCTGCTGCTGGACGAGCCCTGCTCGGCGCTGGACCCGATCTCGACCGCCAAGGTGGAAGAGCTGATCGCCGAGTTGAAGAACGAATACACCGTGGTCATCGTGACGCACAACATGCAGCAGGCCGCCCGCTGCAGCGATTACACGGCCTATATGTACCTGGGCGACCTGGTTGAATTCGGCGCCACCGAAGACCTGTTCTTCAAGCCAAAACGTAAAGAAACCGAAGACTACATCACCGGCCGTTTCGGCTGAATACGGATTAGGGAGCACACATGCCTGATAAACACCTATCGACGCAGTTTGACAGCGAACTCAACGGCGTCTCCTCGCGCGTCATGGAACTCGGCGGCCTCGTCGAGTCGCAGATTCGCCTGGCCATCTACGCGCTGTCCCAGTTCAGCGCCGAAAGCGCCAACCAGGTCATCGAAACCGAATCGCGCGTCAATGCGATGGAAATCGACATCGACCGCGAGCTGTCGTCCATCATCGCGCGGCGCCAGCCCACGGCCCGCGACCTGCGCCTGCTGATCGCGATTTCCAAGACCACGGCCAACCTTGAGCGCGCCGGCGACGAAGCCGAGAAGATCGCGCGCATGGTCAAGTCCATCATCGAAAGCGGCTCGGCCCGGGCCCTGCCTTCGTCCGACCTGCGCATCGCGGCGGAGCTGGCTTCCGGCCTGCTGCGCAAGGCGCTGGACGCCTTTGCCCGGCTGGACACCGCGGTGGCGGTTTCCATCCTCAAAGAGGACGACCAGATCGACCAGGAATTCGACGGTTTTGTGCGCAAGCTCATCACCTACATGATGGAAGATCCCCGCACCATCTCGCCGAGCCTGGACCTGCTGTTCGTGGCCAAGGCCATTGAGCGCGTGGGCGACCATGCCAAGAACATCGCGGAGTTCATCATCTACATCGTCAAAGGGGCTGATGTACGGCATACCCCTATGGAACAGATCGAATCCGCCGTAAAGTAAAACCGGAATGAAACACCTGCCACGCATACTGATCGTTGAAGACGAGCCGGCCATCGCCGAGTTGATTGCCGTCAACCTGCGGCATGGCGGCTTCGACCCCGTGGTGGCGGAAGACAGCGTGTCGGCCCAGCGCGAACTCGACGCCGTGCTGCCCGACGCCATCCTGCTCGACTGGATGCTGCCGGGGCAAAGCGGCCTGGCCCTGGCCCGCCACTGGCGCAAGCAGGCGCGCACCAAGAGCATTCCCATCCTGATGCTGACGGCGCGCGGCGACGAACCCGACAAGGTGGCCGGGCTGGATGCCGGCGCCGACGACTACATCACCAAGCCCTTTTCCACCCAGGAACTGCTGGCGCGCATACGCGCCGTGCTGCGCCGCCGCGCGCCCGAGTCGGTGAACGACAGCGTGACGGTGGGCGGGCTGGTCCTGGACGCAGCCACGCACCGCATTTCCTACTTGGGCCAGGAGCTCAAGCTAGGCCCGACGGAGTTCAAGCTGCTGCACTACCTTATGAAGCACGCCGAACGCGTGCACAGCCGCAGCTCCCTGCTGGACAAGGTCTGGGGCGACCACGTCTTCATTGAAGAACGCACCGTCGACGTCCACGTCAAGCGCCTGCGCGAGGCCCTGGGCGCGGCGGGCACCATGGTGGAAACCGTGCGCGGCGCCGGTTACCGGCTGACCGCGATGGCTGCCAACAACCCGGTCGCTGCGGCACAATCCAGCGCATGATCAACCGCTGGATAGTTTTTGCCGCCTGCATGATTGTTGGCGGTGGCTTGGGCTTTTGGGCGCGCACCGTCAATGGCCTGAGCTTCGGGCTGGGCATAGGCCTGGCGGTGGGCGCCATGGTCTGGCTGGTGATCGACAGCTTCTTCATCAACCGTCTGCTGCGCTGGCTGCGCACCGAACAGAACAACGACACCCCGGCCGTGATGGCGGGCAGCGCCCCCAGCATGCCCGGCGTCTGGGGTGAGGTCGCGGACCGGACCCGCCGGCTGCTCAAGAACCGCGACCAGCAATACCAGGAAAGCCAGGCCCGCCTCGACGAATTCCTGGCGGCCATGCAGGCCTCGCCCAGCGGCGTAGTGCTGCTCGATGCGCAGGGCCGCATCGAGTGGTGCAACCAGATGGCCAGCCAGCATTTCGGCTTCGACGCCCAGCGCGACGTGCTGCAGCACATCGCCAACCTGGTGCGCGACCCGGCCTTCAAGGCCTACGTGGCGGCGGGAAACTTCAAGCACGACGTGGTGATTCCGGGCAGCGCCAGCACGCCGGCGCGCCCGGTGAAGCTGTCGGTCCATGTGCACTCCTACGGCAAGGACCGCAAGCTGCTGCTGTCGCGCGACATCACGGCCGTGGAGTTGGCGGAAGCCATGCGCCGCGATTTCGTGGCCAATGTGTCGCATGAGATCCGTACGCCGCTGACGGTGCTGTCCGGCTTCATCGAAACCCTGCAGACCCTGCCGCTCAAGGAACCCGAACGCGCCCGCTACCTGGCGCTGATGTCGCAGCAGTCGCAACGCATGCAGACGCTGGTCAGCGATCTGCTGACCTTGTCTCGCCTGGAAGGCAGCCCTTTCCCGGGCGCCACCGACTGGATGACGCTGGGCGCGCTGCTGGCCCAGTGCGAGCAGGAGGCCAGGGCTTTGTCGGCTGTAATTGCGCCGCAAGGGCACAGGCTGGAATTCGATACCGGCCCGGCGTCGGAAATCGCCGGCGTGCAGACCGAGCTTTACAGCGCCATGTCCAACCTTGTGACCAATGCGGTGCGTTACACCCCCGAGGGCGGCACAGTGCGCGTGAGCTGGACGCTGCTGGAGGACGGCCGTGGTGAATTCAAGGTCAAGGACAGCGGCCCCGGCATCGCACCCGAACACCTGCCGCGCCTGACGGAGCGTTTTTACCGCATAGACCGCAGCCGTTCACGCGAGACCGGCGGCACCGGCCTGGGCCTGGCCATCGTCAAGCACGTGGCGCAGCGCCACGGCGCCGAATTGCAGATTGAAAGTGAGCCGGGACAAGGCTCGTGCTTTTCCATCGTCTTTCCGGCCGCGCGCGTGCGCCGGGTTCAGGTGGCCCAGGCCGTTCAGACCGCCTGAGCCGCCGGCGTCGTCCGCAGGCTGCGCCTGACGGCGTGCCACAGCAAACCGAGGAAACAGGCCGCCACGAGCGCGATAGCTACCGTGCTGGCGGCCCAGAAGCTGGCCGCCGATTGCGTGGCCGGATGGCCGGCGATGCCCTCATAGGCCAGGCGGTAGCCGCCCAGCAAGCCCAGGCCCCACAGCAGCACGCCATAAAGCGCCAGCGGCACGATGGTGATGCGGTAGCAGCGCAGCAAAAATGCGGTCAGCGCCTGCGTCGCGTCAGCCACATGGTAGAAGGCCACCCACACCAGCAACGACGAAGCCAGCGCGACGATCTCGGGGCTGCCCGAGTACCAGCTCGCCAGCAGGGGCCCGGCCATGGAGACAAACGCCGCCAGCGTGAGCGCCGCCACCCCGGTGAGCTTGAGGCCCAGCAGCACCACGCGTTTGGCGTAGTCCGGGCGGCCCGCGCCTATCCAGAAGGACACGCGCGCGCTGCAGGCGATGGCCATCGACAGCGGCATCATGTAGAGCACCGCCGCCACACTCGACGCGATCTGGTGGCTGGCCGATGCGACCGTGCCCAGCCGCGCGATGAACAGGGCCATCAGCGTGAAAGAGGTCACCTCGACCAGGTAGGCCAGCCCGCCCGGGATGCCCAGCCGCGCGAAATTGCCGATCTGCGACCAGTCGGGACGCTCCATGCGTTCCCAGAGGCGGTAAGGCGTATACAGGGGCCGTGTGCGCAGCATCAGCACGGCCAGCACCAGCAGCAGGTAGTTCACGATCAGCGTGGCCCAGGCGCAGCCCACGGCGCCCATGGGCTCCACGCCGGCGCCGCCGGCCACCAGCCAGATCGACAGCGGGATCTTGACCAGCAGGGCGCCGACCTGCAGCCAGGTGACCAGCAGCGGCTTGCCCAGCGCCTGGTTGAAGGTGCTGTAGATGCGAAACAGCAGTGAGGGCGCAAACGCGAAAGCCAGCACCGCCAGGTAGTGCTGGACTTCATCGCGCATCAGCTCGGGCACCTGGGCCCAGCGCAGCAGCGCGCCGGGAAACAGCATCGCGGCCATGCCCGCTGCCACGATGAAGCCGCACAAGTACATGCTTTGCCGCACGGAAGCACCTACGGCTTCATGGCGCCGCGCGCCCAGCATCTCGGACCAGATGGGCAGCAGCGCCTGCACGATACCGATCAGCCCGACATACACACTGATATAGAGGGCCGAGCCCACCGACAGCGCGGCCAGCGCCTGGTCGCTGTAGCGGCCCGCGATCACGGTGTCGGCCACGCCGAAGGCCATGATGGCCAGTTGCCCGACCAGCACCGTGCCCGCGTGCCGGCTGATGACCTTGAGTTCGCTCAAGGCCTGGCTTTGCCGTTGGCGCGGCGGGAAGGGGGCGGTGTTTTGGCCGGGGTGTCCTGGCTGATCCGCTTGTAGAGCAGCACATTCTCGGTCTTGTCGGTGGGCCGGCGCACCGTCGCCTGGAAAGCCCAGTCGGGCAGGTTGACCGTGTTGCTGAGTGTGGGCTGGGCTTCGACGTCGACGATCAGGTAGGGGCAACTGGCCTGCGCGCCGGCTTGGCGCAACTCAAGCTTGCCGTGGTATTGCAGGGCGGCGGCCTGGGCGCTGCCGATGCCGTAGATTTCGACGCAGGCGTTTTTGTCCACCAGGCTGGCGATCTGGCGCGACAGGGGCGCGAAGCTGCGCGCATAGTCGAGCAGCGGCATCCAGAGCGTCATCAGCAGCAGCCAGCACAGGGTGGCGCCGCCGGCCGGCAGCACCAGCGATTTCCAGACGGCCGCGCGTTGTGCCCCGGCGCGCCATTTGACGAGCCAGGTCCAGGCCAGGGTGGCGGCCAGCGCGAAAAGAAAGGCCAGCCAGGAAAAGCTGGGCTCGAAACCGGGCGCGAGTTTGGCCACGTTGGCGGCGGGCTGGCGCGGCACGCCGGTCTGCATGGCGATCCAGACCACCCAGATGATGATGCCGCAGCCGGTGAAAAACAGCAGCGTGAACCAGTCGATCAGCGAAGCCACGCTGCGCTTGAGTGTGGGCAGTGCGAAGGCGGCCAGCGCTGCCAGCGGGGGCAGGCTCAGCAGCAGGCTGCGATCGGAGGCTGTGGTGGTCAGTGTGGCGGCCACAGCCATGGCGGCAAACCACAGCGGCAGGGCGACATGGCGGCTGGCCAGCTGCCGGCGCCAGCGGTAGAGCGTCCACATCGCCAGCGGCCAGGCCGGCCAGGTGAACCACAGCAGCAGGCGCCCCAGGCTGCGCCAGTCCCGCCAGGCGGTGGCGTCGTCAGAGCCGGGCAGGTGGATGCGCCAGCGCCAGAGGTCCAGTCCATAGGCCAGCAGCGAGACACCCAGCGTGATACCAGTGATCAGCAGCACCCAGTGCCAGGACTGTTGTTTGGCCGCAGGGTCTTTCTGGTCGGTGCCCCAGTGCATGTGGATCCATTCGACCAGCGCGCCGCCCGCGCCCAGCAGCAGGGCCAGCGTGGGGGCACCGCTCAGGGTAAGCCCGGCCAAGCCGACCAGCAGGCCGAAGGCCGGCCCGAAGATTTTGGTGGCGCGGCGATAGGGGCTGGCCGCCATGGCGTAGAAGGCCAGGGCCGTGAAGCCCAGTTGCGCCAGCGCCGGCGTGGTTTCGTGGGAGAGCTGTGCCAGGCCCAGGCTGGCAATCAACGCCAGCAGGCCGGCGTCGGCGATCGCCCGGGCGTAGTCCACCGGGCCGGCCTCGCCGCCAAAGGCGAAAGCGACCGGCTGGGCCAGCGGGCTGCGGGCCAGGTAATAAACGGCATACCAGGTGGCCAGCAAGGTCAGCACCAGCAGGCCCACAAACGGCACCCGCACTGCCAGGGCCGGGTCCAGGAAAGGCAGCCATTTGATCGCGATCGCGCCCAGCCAGTAGGGGGCCAGCGCGTCAAATTCGGTGGCCCGGCCCAGCAGCTGCGGCTGCAGCCAGTTGGCCACCGTGGAGGCCAGTTCGCGCATCACGCCGAAGGCGGCGATGTCTTCGTTTTTCCAGGGCCCGCGCCCCAGAAAGCCCGGCAGCACATAGGCCGCGCAGAACAGCAGCAGCGCAAGCCGCGGCAGGCGGCGCACGGCGGACTGGGCAATGATGGCGGGGGAAGGTTTGTTCAAAACGGTTGGGGATCGGCGAAAGGCGAGAGTGGTGGGAGTGGCCGTCAGTCCGGCATCCCGGGCCAGCGCTGATTTTGCGTCAAACCGGGCTGCGAGGCTTTGCAGTTCCGGGCAAATTTTGCCGAAAAAAAAGCAGCCTGAAATTCAGGCTGCTTTTTGCAGGCTGGCGAAAGAATTCGCAGCTTACTTCGCAGCTTCGGGCGCGGCCTCTTTGGCGGCGGCGGTGGTCTTGCCGAAACGGTTGCGGAATTTCTCGACGCGGCCGCCCATGTTGTCCACGGATTTTTGCGTGCCGGTGTAGAAGGGGTGCGATTCGCTGGACGTATCGAGCTTGTACAGGGGCAGTTCGCGGCCGTCATCCATTTTCACCATCTCTTTGGTGTTCACGCAGGAGCGGGTGACGAACTTGAAGTTGTTGGACAGGTCCAGGAAACAAACTTCGCGGTAATTGGGGTGAATGCCTTCTTTCATGATCTTTCCTTGTTCGATGCGGGAGCCACACAAGCCAGTCCTGGGCACTTTCCGCTAAGCCGCACATTATCGCATAAAAGCGGGGGCACCAGCAAGGTGCTGATTTGGCGCCCGGCAAAGGCGTTTTGCCCGGCGCCAGCACCCAGGGCGGCTCCGGGGCTATTCGGTGCTCTGGTAAAACGAGCTGACTGCCGTGAAATCCCCGCCGTTTTGTTCGACATCCACCTGAAATGGCACGCTTTCCCCCGGCGCGATGGCCGGCAGGTTGTCGACCCGCCTGAAACCCGTCAGCCGGCCGTCGCGGTCGCGCAAGCTGATCCAGACCCGCGGCTTGCGCACAATGGCGGTCCCGGCGTTTTTGACGCTCCCTTTGACCTCGACATATTTGTAGCTGAAGCGCTGGCTGAAATTGAGCAGCACGCTGCCGGTTTGCGCGCGCGTTCCTTCGACCTGGACCACCAGGGGCGTGCGTGAGCCCGGCAGTGCGGCCCGGCGCGAAGGCTTCCATTCAACGCGGGTTTGCGTGATCTGGCCGGTTTTTTGGGGTTCCAGCCGGATGGGAAGGCGTTCGCCGGGATACAGGTAGGCGATCTCTTCCATGGAAACGGAGCCGCCAGCTTGGCTGCCGTCGTACTGCGAGATGACACCGCCGGGTGTTATGGCGATCATGTCCTTGCTGCGGTTCACCACCTCGGTCAGGTACAGGGGCCGCTGGATCTGGCTCCGGCCCGCCACAAGCGGCAGCAATTCAAGCTGGCTCAGGTCAAAACGCTCGCTGTCTTCGGCCAGCGGGTCCTCGGTGCTCATCCGCAAGCCGGCGCCAAAAGTCTCGGGTGCGCCGTTGGTGCGTATCACCCGATCGGCGCTGATGACCGGTGTGCGGCTGCTTTCGTCGGTCTTGACGGCATAGCTGATGCGGTAATCCCAGGCGGCAACGGCGGCGGCGCTGCCGCCAAAACGCGGGATACGCACATCCACGGCCGTGCGCTCACCCGGTTTGACTTCGCCGGATTGCGCGTAGCCGCGGCCAAATCCGATGAGGGCCCCGGTGTCGTCGTAGGCCGTCACGAGCACTTCGCACGCCACCAGCGTCACGTCCTTGCGCGTGTTGACGATGCGGCCCGCCAAGCGCAGGTCGCTTTTTCCGTCCTGCACGAGCCGGACGCGCGAAAACGCCAGGCGCGGCCCCTCGACCGAGCGATGGGGAGTGCTCAGGCGCTGCACCTGCAACTCGTGGCGGGTGACTGTTTTGTCGCCCGGAAGATCAACCAGCACCGGTGCGGTTTCGCCCGCGGCGAGCAGGCTCGCGGGCAAGGTTTCGCTGGCGGTGCCGAGCTTGTTGCCGCCTTCGGAATAAAGAACCGCCGTGATACCGGGGCGCTCGAGCGGCTTGCCGGTCTCGTTGCGGGCGATCACCAGCAGCTTGGCTTTTGCTGAGCTGCCGCTTCCGACCAGCACCTGGCGCCCTTCGTCGAGCTTCAGGCCGTCGACGGGAATGGCACTGTCCGGCTTCGGGAGGCTGGCGCGCGAACCGTCGGCGAGTTGTTCCTTCGTGCTGAAATGGTTCAGGGCGGCGAAAAGCAGGCCCAAGACCACGACCACCGCGGCCGTGATCAAACCATATTGAAAGAGTTTCTCGGCCGATATCCTGAGGTTGCGCGACTGCTCTGCCGCCAGGCGTTCGGCTGCGGCGTCCTTGACCTGTTCAAGGACGCGGTCCAAACGGTCGGAAACGCCGTCCTCGATGACCGACCGCGCGCCGCAGTGTTCGCAGACGTATTGGTTCAGACCGGTGCGCCGCAATGCACCGCTACCGCATTCCGAGCATTTCAGCGTTTGGAGAACAGTGGTCATGGCGTGGCCTTGCAAGCCGGAATTGATGAAACGGCCCGCGAACCCGGCAGGCTACTGGCGGGCGCCGGGCGGATGCCGCAATGGCATGCCCCGCGCCAGGCTGTTTAGCCGCCCCGGCGCATCATGTCGAAGAACTCGTGGTTGTTCTTGGTGGCCTTCATGTTCTTGAGCATGAGCTCCATGGACTCGATTTCGTCCATGTTGTACATGAATTGGCGCAAAATCCGCGATTTTTGGAGGATTTCGGGGGCCAGCAGCAGCTCTTCCTTGCGGGTGCCGCTGCGGTTGAGGTGGATGGCCGGGAACACGCGCTTTTCGTAAAGGCGGCGGTCCAGGTGGATTTCGCAGTTGCCGGTGCCCTTGAATTCTTCAAAGATCACCTCGTCCATGCGGGAGCCGGTATCGACCAGGGCCGTGCCGATGATGGTCAGGCTGCCGCCTTCTTCAATGTTGCGGGCTGCGCCGAAAAAGCGCTTGGGGCGCTGCAGCGCGTTGGCGTCCACACCGCCGGTCAGCACCTTGCCGGAGGAGGGCAGCACGTTGTTGTAGGCACGGGCCAGGCGGGTGATGGAATCCAGCAGGATGACAACATCCTTGCCGAGTTCAACCAGGCGCTTGGCGCGCTCGATGACCATTTCGGCCACGTGCACGTGGCGCGCGGCGGGTTCGTCGAAGGTTGAAGAGATCACCTCACCGCGCACGCTGCGCTGCATTTCGGTCACTTCTTCGGGGCGCTCATCCACCAGCAGCACCATCATGACCACTTCGGGGTAGTTGGCGGTGATGGCATGGGCGATGTTCTGCATCATCACGGTCTTGCCGGACTTGGGCGGCGCCACCAGCAGGGCGCGCTGGCCTTTGCCGATGGGCGAGACGATGTCGATGATGCGGCTGGTCAGGTTTTCTTCGCCCTTGATGTCGCGCTCGAGCTTGAACTGCTCGCGCGGAAACAGCGGGGTCAAGTTCTCGAACATGACCTTGTGCTTGTTGTCTTCGGGCAGGCCGTCGTTGACCTTGTCGAGCTTGTTCAGCGCAAAGTAGCGTTCGCCGTCTTTGGGGGTGCGCACTTCGCCTTCGATCATGTCGCCGGTGTGCAAGTTGAAGCGGCGGATCTGGCTGGGGCTGATGTAGATGTCGTCGGTGGACGCGGTGTAGCTCGAATCAGGGGCGCGCAGGAAGCCGAAGCCGTCGGGCAGCACTTCCAGCACGCCGTCGGCCACGATGGTCTCGCCGGTTTTTGCACGCTTTTTGATGATGGCGAACATCAGCTCCTGCTTGCGCATGCGGCCGACGTTTTCGATCTCAAGGGCTTCGGCCTGCTTGAGGACTTCAGACACGTGCAGTGCCTTGAGTTCGTTTAAGTGCATGGAATTACTCCTTGCGGAGTTCATTGATGGAAAACGGGGGAGGTTTGAAAAGAAGCCGCAGAAGATGGCTTACAAACCGGGAACTCGAACCGGGCGGCGAGGGGCCGACCGGTGAATAAAGCACATTATGACAGGAAATTCAGGCGGGAAATCACGGCTGTTTTCCGGTGCCCGGACCCCGGCCGGCGGGGCTGCGCGGATCGGGAAGCGGCCTGGGCCGTGCTTCCCGGTCAGCGCGTCAACGTTCAGGCCAGTTGCTGGTCGATGAACGCGGTCAGCTGGGCCTTGCTCATGGCGCCGACCTTGGTGGCGGCCAGCTGGCCGTCCTTGAACAGCATCAGCGTGGGGATGCCGCGGATGCCGAACTTGGCGGGGATGTCGCGGTTTTCGTCGACGTTCATCTTGGCGATCTGCAGCTTGCCGTCGTAGCCGGTCGCCACTTCGTCAAGAATCGGAGCGATCATCTTGCACGGACCGCACCATTCGGCCCAGTAGTCCACCAGCACGGGTTTGGAGGATTGCAGCACATCGGCTTCGAAGGTGGCATCGGTGGTATGTTTGATCAGTTCGCTCGCCATGGCGGCTCCTTTGTCTGGTTAGGATGGTTACGATACGGTACGGGGCTAAAGTTGCAGTCATTGTGGCAGAAAGCAAGTAGCCGGGTCGGGCGGGCAGGGGCTATCACCCTGATAGCCATCCGCTCAATCCGCATGCGGCCCGCCCCGACTTTCCCCTCTTGCCCGTCGCAAAACTCTGCCCATGCCACCTGCCCACACCGACGCCCCCGCCTCTTTGCCTGATGCGCTCTGCTGGCGCCAGGCCATGGCCCGGCTGGCCGAAGCGATCGCGGCGCGCGGCGTGCACCCGGCCGAAGCCGTCGTGCTGCTGCCCTATGCCCAGCTGATCCAGCAGGCGCGCCAGGCCTGGGCCGCGCAGGCCGGTGACACCTTTTTTGTCCCGCGCTTTGAGACCACCATGAACTGGGCCGGCGGCCTGGGCGGCACGCTGGGCCTGTTCACGCCCTCGGGCGACGATTTGCGCATGGACGTGGCCATCGACATGCTGACCGCTGCCTCTCTGCTGGACCGGGCCGGGCTGGGCGGCCAGCAGGATGCGCTGGCCGGCCGCCTGGTCGAGGCCGCCTGGAGCCTGGCCGGCGTCGCTTCCGCCGTCATGCCGGCACGGCGTCGGGCCTGGAGCGAACGGCTCGCGCTGGCCCTGGGTGCGGGCCTGGATTCCCCGGTGCTGGCCCTCGAGGCCGCCGTGGGCCGCATCGCCCTGGCCTGGGCCGCGGCCTCTGCCTATCCCACGGACCGCCTGTTCCAGGCCCAACCCTCGCTTTTCGCCGTCCTCGAGGGCTTTCAGGCCGACCCGCTGACCGAGGCGCTCAAGGTGCATTTCGGCGAACGCTCGCTGTCCATCCCCTTGTGCATTGCCTTTGAGGCCAGCCCACCGCCCGCGCTGCACGCCGCCCAGGACGCCGAAGACGAAGCCGGCCGCGCCGCCGCTTGCGTGCTGGCCCACCTGGCGCAAGGGCGCAGCCCGGTCGCCCTGATCGCGCAGGACCGCCAGCTCACGCGCCGCGTCGGCGCCATGCTGGCCGAACGCGGCATCGCCATGCGCGACGAAACCGGCTGGAAGCTTTCCACCACGCGCGCCGCCGCCGGCCTCATGAGCCTGCTGCGCGCCTTGCCCTGGGACGCGTCCACCGACGCCGTGCTGGATTGGCTCAAGAACGCGCCGGCCTTTGAACCCATGCTGGTGACCGCCGCCGAGACCGAACTGCGCCGCGTCGGCGTGCGCGCCTGGCGCGACCTGCCGGCCTTCGCGGCCGAAGACATCGTGCCGCCGGCTTTTTTGGCCACCCAGCCGCTGGCCCTGCAGGCCAACGCGCTGCGCGCGCCCCTGGCCCGCGCCCGCCCGCTGGCCGTGTGGCTGCGCGACCTGCGCGCCGCGCTGCAGGCGGCCGGCCAGTGGGATGCGCTGGCCCAGGACGAGGCCGGCCAGGCCGTGCTCGAGGTGCTGCGGTTGTATGAAGGCGCCGAGGCTGAATTCCAGGCCTCGCCGGTGATGCGGCTCAACGATTTCACCCAGTGGGCCAACCAGGCGCTCGAAGGCGGCAAGTTCGCGCCGCCGCATCCGCCGGCCGAGCAGGTCGTGATCCTGCCGCTGCCGCAGTTGCTGGGCCGGCCCATGCGCGCCGTGGTGCTGCCCGGCTGCGACGAGATCCGCCTGCCGGTGTCGCCCGAACCCGCCGGCCCCTGGACACCTACCCAGCGCGAACTGCTGGGCCTGCCCTCGCGCGAAACCCTGGCCGCCGCGGCCCGCCAGGCTTGGCGCTACGCTTTGCAGGCGCCGCGGGTCGACGTGCTCTGGCGCACCAGTGAATCCGGTGAGCACCTGATCCCCAGCGGTTTTGTGCAGGAACTACTGCTGGCACGCGATGAGGCACCTCAAGAGACCGAGCTCGCCGCTGACCCGCGCAGCCTGCGCGCCGTGGAGATTGAGCCCACGCCACACCCCTTTCCGACTGGCGAGGCCTTGCCCCTCACGCGGCTCTCGGCCAGCGCTTATGAAGACCTGCGCCGCTGCCCCTACCGGTTTTTTGCGCTGCGCCAGCTCAAGCTGCAGGAGCCCGAGGAGCTTGAAAGCGAACTCGGCAAGCGCGACTTCGGCAACTGGCTGCACAGCCTGCTGCGGCATTTCCATGAGGCGCTCAAGACAGCGCCCACGGATGATCCAGCCGCTCGCGTCATCATGATCAATGCGGCGGCCGATCAGGCTGCACAGGAACTGGCGCTCGGCGAAAGCGAGTTCCTGCCCTTTGCCGCCGCCTGGCCCGGGGTGCGCGAGGGTTACCTGACGTGGCTGGCCGGGCATGAAGCGACCGGCGCCACCTTTGACGAAGCCGAGGTCTGGCGCGAAATGCCACTGGGTGAACTCACCTTGCTGGGCAAGCTGGACCGCATAGACCGACAGGCCGACGGCCATGCGCTGCTCATCGACTACAAGACCGAGCCGCGCGCCACCACGGCCGAGCGCATCAAGAACGGCCAGGAGGACACGCAACTGGCCTTCTACGCCGCGCTCATGAGCGACGACACCCTGGCCGCGGCTTACGTCAACCTCGGCGAAAAAGAGCCGACCAAAACCTATGAGCAAGCCGAGATCGTCGGCCTGCGCGATGAACTCATCGACAGCATCCTGACCGACATGGCCCGCATCGCGCGCGGCGCGGCCCTGCCGGCGCTGGGCGAAGGCAAGGCTTGCGATTACTGCGCCGCGCGCGGCCTCTGCCGCAAGGATTTCTGGAGCCTGGACGAAGAAGCCATGGCCGGGGAGGAGGGCGCATGACCTCACCACCCAACACCTTGATCGCCCACGCCGCCGCCTACGAATGCAACGGCGAGCCGGTCTCGGCCGATGCGTTTTACGCGATTGCCTGCGACCCGCGCCGCAGCGTTGCGGTCGAGGCCTGCGCCGGCGCCGGCAAGACCTGGATGCTGGTCTCGCGCATCGTGCGCGCCCTGCTGGACGGCGCCACCGCCGCGCCCGGGCAGCAGGTCTTGCCGCATGAGATCCTGGCTATCACCTTCACCAAAAAAGCCGCCGGCGAAATGCGTGAGCGCCTGGACGACTGGCTCAAGGCCTTCGCCCATGCCGACGACGCCACCCTGCAGCGCGAGCTTGAAATGCGCGGCGTACGGCTGGACATCGGCAGCGCCAAGGGCCGCAACGCCGCGCAGCAGCTGCGCGAGCAACTGTCCAGCCTCTACCGCTCCATTCTGGCCAGCGGGCGCTCCGTGCAGATACGCACCTTCCACAGCTGGTTCGCCGCCTTGCTGCGCAGCGCGCCGGTCGCGGTGCTGCAGCGGCTCGAGCTGCCCGTCAACTACGAACTGCTGGAAGACGACGCGCCCGCGCGCGCGTTGGTCTGGCGGCGGTTTTACGCGGCGGTCGCGGCCGATGCCGCGCTCAAGTCCGACTTCGAGGCCGTGGTGCTCGCGCACGGCCGCTTCCAGGCCGACAAGGCGCTGCAGGCCGCGCTCGATAAGCGCACCGAGTTCACGCTGGCCGATGAAAAAGGCGTGATCGCCGCCTCGGTGCAGCCCTTCACGGCGCAGTTCACCGAATTCGGCGGCCTCGACGAACCCGAAGAGCTGCTTAGCAGCAACCGTTTCCACCGGCAGACCTTGAGGGACGCCGCCATTGCGCTGGGCCGCGCCAGCGCGCCGACTTTTTCGGCCAAGGGGGTGGAGCTGGAGCAGGCGCTGACGGCGGGCGATATCCCGGCCGCCATCGCGGCCCTGCTGACCGAAAAAGGCACGCCGCGCAAGTTCGGCGAAAAAATCATCGGCATCGAACAGGTGCGCATCGCCCAGGACCTGGTGCTGCGCGTGGCCGCCGCCCGCCAGCAACACGACGCCTGGCAATACCAGCAGTGCCTGGCGCGCCTGACCCGCGTGTTGATCGCGCAGTTCACCGCCCTCAAGCGTGAACGCGGCTGGGTCGACATGAACGACGTCGAACGCGCCGCGCTGCTGATGCTGGCCGACCCTGTGCTGTCGGGCTGGGTGCAGGAGCGCCTGGACGCGCGCATACGCCACCTGATGATCGACGAGTTCCAGGACACCAACCCGCTGCAGTGGCAGGCCCTGTATGCCTGGCTCATCGGCTATTCGGGCGCGGGCACGGCCCCCAGCGTGTTCCTGGTGGGCGACCCGAAACAAAGCATTTACCGTTTCCGCCGCGCCGAGCCGCAGGTGTTCCGCGCCGCGCAGGCTTTTGTGGTGCACGGCCTGGGCGGTGATCTGCTCAGTTGCGACCACACGCGCCGCAACGCCGAAGCCGTCATAGACACCGTCAACGCCGCCATGGCCACGGCGCGCGAGGCCGACGGTTATGACGGTTTTCGCGAGCACACCACAGCCTCGGGCCTGGCCGGCGCCGTGGGCAGGTTGCCGGCTATCCCGCGCAACAAGGACGAAGAAGAAGCCTCGCCGCTGGCCGCCGGCTGGCGCGACAGCCTGACCATGCCGCGTGAACTGCCCGAAGAAACCCTGCGCACGCGGGAGGCCCGGCAGGCTGCAGCATGGATATCAGAGCAGATCGCCGGCGGGCTGCGGCCCCAGGACGTGATGGTGCTGTCGCGCAAACGCGCAGGCCTCTTGCCGCTGCAGGACGAACTGCGGGCCCTGCACATTCCCGCCCAGGTCGGCGAAAAAACAGAACTCATTGACTGCTGCGAAGTGCTCGACATGGTGGCGCTGCTCGACGTGCTGGTTTCGACGCAACATGATTTGTCCCTGGCGCGCGCGCTGCGCTCGCCGCTCTTCGGCCTGGCCGACAACGAGCTGGTGCAACTCGCGCTGCTGCAGCGCGAACACGGCGCGCCCTGGTACGCGCTGCTGCAGAAGGAAGAACTGCTGACGCCCGAACTGCAGGGCCTGGGCGAGATACTCGCGCGCTGGAAGAGCTGGCTCGACAGCCTGCCGCCGCACGACGCATTGCAAGGCATTTATGACGACGGCGACGTGTTGGCCCGCTTTGGCGCCGCCGCGCCTGCCGCGCAGCGCGGCGCGGTGCTGGCCAATTTGCGCGCGCTGCTCGGTGTGTCGCTCGAATTGGACGGCGGCCGCTACGCCACGCCCTATGGTTTTGTGCGCGCCCTCAAGGCCGGCGGCACGCAGGCGCCGGCCACCGTCAGCAGCGAGGCGGTGCGCCTCTTGACCATCCACGGCGCCAAGGGCCTGGAGGCCGATGCAGTGCTGCTGCTGGACACCGACACCGTCGAGCGCAATGCCGACAGCATGGGCGTGCTGGTCGACTGGCCCGGCGAGGCCACCGAGCCACGCAAGTTTGTGTTCCTGGTCAGCGAAAGCCGGCCGCCGGCCTGTGCCGCCGAGGCCTTGGCCGCCGAGCAGGCCGCGCGCAAGCGCGAAGAGCTCAATGCGTTGTACGTGGCCCTCACGCGTGCCCGCCACACCCTGGTCATCTCGTCCATAGAACCCTACCGCGCCACCACCGAAAGCTGGTGGCAGCGCCTGCAGGGCTTGCTGGGCGAACTGCCCGCGCCCGTGGCCGACGAAAGCGCCGGCCTGCGCCCTGAGGCGGCGGATGCCGGCGTGTTCTACCTGCCCGAACTGCGGGAGCTGCCCGAAAGCCTGATGCCCGAGCCGCCTGCTTCCGGGCATGTGGATGAGGATTCCCTGAAAGCACGCATAGGCAAGGGCATGCACCGATTGCTCGAATGGGGCGGCGCGCTGTCGCCCGAGCAGGTGGCGGCCGTGGCCCGCGAATTCAGGTTGAGCCCGGCCCAGGCCGCGCAGTCGGCCGCGCTGGCCGGCCGCATCCTGGCAGGTGAGGGCGCCTGGGCCTGGCGGCCCGAGGTGCTGGCCTGGCAGGGCAACGAGGTCGACCTGGTCTACGCCGGCCAGGCGCTGCGGCTGGACCGCCTGGTGCAGCGCAAGGACGCCGGCCATGAAGGCCACTGGTGGGTGCTCGACTACAAATCGGCCGTCGCGCCACAGCGGCAGCCCGCCCTGGTCGCACAGCTGCAGGCTTACCGCGCGGCGGTCCAGCGCATTTACCCGGGCGCGGCGGTCAAGGCGGCTTTTCTCACGGGGCAGGGAACTGTGGTCGTGGTGGAGTGATCTCACCGGCTTGCCCGGCACCCCCGCCGATTGAAAGGCACCCATGTTCAAGTTCAAGCATCTGACGGTTTCACTGGCCTTGCTGGCCGCCATTCCCCTCGCGATGGCGCAGGCGCCCGCCAACCCCACACTGCGCCTGCGCGCCACGATTGAAAAAGTCGACGCCACCAGCCTCACCGTCAGGGAACGCAGCGGCGAAGTCATCACCCTGGTGAGGCCCGCCACGATGGACGTCTCCGAGGTCTACCCGCTGGCGCTGGCCGACATCAAGCCCGGCAGCTACATAGGCACGGCCGCCATGCCGCAGGCCGACGGCAGCCAGCTGGCGCTTGAAGTGGTGGTGTTTCCCGAGGCCGCGCGTGGCACCGGCGAAGGCCACCGGCCCTGGGACTTGCGGCCCGAAAGCACCATGACCAATGCCACCGTGGCCGACCTCGCTGCCGCGCCCTCCACGGTACCCGGCGGGCAAAAACTCACGCTGCGCTACAAGGACGGTGAAAAAACCGTCATCGTTCCGCCCAACGCGCCCGTGGTCTCCTTCAAGCCTGGCAAGGCCGATGAGAACGTGTTGCTGGTGCCCGGCGCCAAAGTCATGATCACCGCGCAGGAGCAAGCCGGCAAGCCGACTGCGCTGCGCGTGATCGTCGGGCGCAACGGTTTTGCGCCGCCTATGTAACTAAAGAGGGCTTCAGGAAGCGCTTGCCAGGCGTTTTTGGGGCCGCTCGGCTGCGCGAAATTTGTGGGCGCCATGCCGCCCCCTGGCAAGCCTTCGCCGCACCCCTGTAATAATCGGCTCATCCTGTTCGCCGAAGCGCGTCTGCCCTTGACGCTTTGCCCTTCGCCACCGCGAACGTTTCGGCTTTTTCTTCTCTGCTTAACCTGTGACCGCTGCACGCGGAATCCCCTTGACACCTGGCGCATCTCCTCTTGAATCAACATCCGCCGCCGTACTGCGCGTGGCCGTCATCGGCGGCGGCCCCGCCGGCCTGATGGCCGCCGAAGCGCTGGCCGGCGCGGGGGCTGCCGTGTCCGTGCAGGTGTACGACGCCATGCCCTCGGTGGGCCGCAAGTTTTTGCTGGCCGGCATAGGCGGGCTCAACCTCACGCATTCCGAGCCGCCGCAGATATTCCTCAGCCGCTACGGCGAGCGCGCCGCGCAACTGCAGCCCCTGCTGGCCGCCTTCGGCGCGGCCGAACTGCGCGCCTGGGCCGAGGCCCTGGGCGTGGAAACCTTTATCGGCAGCTCCGGCCGCGTGTTTCCCAAGGACATGAAGGCCGCGCCGCTGCTGCGTGCCTGGCTGCAGCGCCTGCGCAGTGCCGGCGTGAAGTTTTCCATGCGGCACCGCTGGCTGGGCTGGGCCGACGACGGCGCGCTGAAGTTTTCAACGCCCACCGGCGAAGTGCTGGCGCAGGCCGATGCCGTGGTGCTGGCCCTGGGTGGTGGCAGCTGGGCGCGGCTGGGCTCCGACGGCGCCTGGGTGCCGCTGCTGGCCGCGCGCGGCGTGGCGGTTGCGCCGCTGCTGCCTGCGAACTGCGGCTTTGATGTCGCGGCACGCCCCGACAGCCCCGCGCAATTGCAAGAGGCGATCGCCGACGCCGGCGAAACCCGCCGCGAATTTTTGCAGGAGCTCATAGGCAAAAGCCCGCAGCCGCACACCGGCTGGACCGAACACTTCGCCAGCCGCTTCGCCGGCCAGCCCTTCAAGTCCGTCGCCATCCATTTCACCGACTCGCGCGGCCGCAGCTTCAGCCGCAAAGGCGAGTTCATCGCCACCACCACCGGCGTCGAAGGCAGCCTGGTCTATGCCGCGTCCCATTTGCTGCGCGACGAGATCGCCGCCCACGGCAGCGCCACCTTCATGCTGGATCTGCTGCCCGACAAATCCGCCGAACAGGTGCTGGTCGAAGTGCGCCACCCGCGCGGCTCACGTTCGCTGTCCAGCCACCTCAAGAGCCGTTTGAACCTGGACGGCATCAAGGCCGCCATGCTGTATGAACTGCTGGGCAAGGACGCGATCGCCGACCCGGCGCGCCTGGCCGCCGGCATCAAGGCCTTGCCGGTGCGCGTTACGGCTGTTCGCCCCCTAGACGAAGCCATCAGCACGGCGGGCGGCGTGATGTTCGAAGCCATGGATGCGACATTGCAATTGCAAAAGCTCCAGGGCCCGGGCCAGCCCGTGTTCTGCGCCGGCGAGATGCTGGACTGGGAAGCGCCTACGGGCGGCTACCTGCTGACCGCCTGCTTCGCCAGCGGCCGCGCCGCGGGGCAGGGCGTCATCGCGCACTTTGGCCTGTAATCCAATATTCCGGAGAAGGGGAAAGCCATGATTGTCCGTTTCAACATCGAACCCATGATGCAGGAAGAGTTCGAATACCGCGTGAGCTACGAAGGCGAAGAGCTCTTTGGTGATGCCGGCCTGGACAGCGTCGAGGCCTGCATCATCGCTGCCACCGAAGGACTGGGCCAGGATGCCATTGCGGCTGAAGTGGCCTACAAAGGCATCATCAGCGGCACGTACGCGCTCGCCTCGCTGGCACTGGCCTCGGCGCAGATCGCGCAGCATGCGCTGCAGACGACCGAGGCGATTGAAGAGGCGGCCCAATAGCTGCGCCGTTCATCTGGTGAAGCCGTACTCCATCCTCTTTGTCTGCATGGGCAATATCTGCCGCAGCCCCACGGCGCATGGCGTGTTTCAGCAGAAAGTTTTGGACCGCGGCCTCGGCGGCCAGGTGCAGGTCGATTCAGCCGGCACCCACAACTACCATCCCGGCAACCCGCCCGACGAGCGCTCACAGGCGCATGCCTCCAAACGGGGCTATGACCTCTCAGGCCTGAGGGCCCGGCAGATTTCGGACGCGGACTTCGAGCGCCACGATTTGATCCTTGCGATGGACTGGGACAACCTGGCTTTGGTGCAGGAGGAATGTCCGGCTGAGCATCTTCACAAAGTGCGCAGGCTCACGGAGTTTTGTTTAAAGCATGACAGCCCGATGGTGCCTGATCCCTACTATGGCGGCAAGGATGGCTTTGAGCATGTGCTGGACCTGGTGGAGGATGCTTGCGAGGGGTTGATGCGCCATGTTGAGTCGAGGCTGTAGTCGCATAAGGTCCTCTTCCAAGCCTCCCTTTCCCCGCCATCTACTCTATGTAGATGATGCCGTTTTTGGATCTAAAGCGCAGACTCAAGGCGCCCGTTCCGGGCCACGGGGATGCACATGAAAACAATATTGATTCTTTTGGTGCTCTGCACCATTTCGATGGGGACTTACGCAAGAGGTGGCGGCGGAGGTGGGCACCGCAGCTCGGGAAGCCACTCCAGCGGCACATCTCACCACAGCTCCTCCGGGCATGTGAACAGCCAGAACCACTCGGTACACGGCTACACCAAAAAGGACGGCACCCATGTCGCCCCAAGCCACGCAACCAATCCCAACTCGACCAGGCGCGACAACTACACGCACAAGGGAAACACCAATCCCTATACCGGCAAAGAAGGGACAAAGAAATGAAGCGGCGATTGTTTGCCGCGTGGATCGTGGCCGCGTTGGTGGGTAACGATGCGGCGGCGCGGGGCAGAAGCGGCGGGAAGCGTAGCAGTTCTGGGGGCCATAGCGGCGGTGTCAGCAGAAGCCGTGGTTGCGGGTCCAGAGGGGGGCCGGGATATCGCAAGTCGAATGGGCAATGTGCTAGCTGGAAAGATTAGGGGGAGGTCGATACGGTACTTGAGTGAACCTCAGGGCGCGCACAGACAGATATTTTGCTTCGCTGGCGTGCATGTGCGTTGTCGCTGCCACCCGCTGGAGATGCTCGCATGTTGAAGTATGTTCGGATAATTTGAATCACTTATCTCCAACATAAAATTCCACTGCTTTACTCGAGGAACAACGTAGTGATATCAAGCCTTCCGACATACGCCATTGAAGCAACGGTTTCCGTTGAAGAGTTTCGCTTGCTGCTGACAGAATCGGGTCTGGGAGTGCGCAGGCCCGTGGATGAGCCCGAGCGACTTCAGGCGATGCTCAGGAACGCCAACCTGGTGGTGACGGCCAGAACAGACGGCGTTTTGGTGGGCATTGCCAGGTCGGTCACCGACTTTGCGTTTTGTTGTTACCTCTCTGATTTGGCTGTAAGCCGCCAGGCGCAGGGTAAGGGTGTAGGTGCCGGGTTGATTCAGGCAACACGCAAGCATATCGGGCCGAATGTCAGCCTTATCCTGAGTTCTGTTCCGGAGTCGGTTGGATTTTATGAAAGCATTGGCATGGCGCCTTTGCCCAACGGTTTCTGGCAACGGCGCGAGCGGTAGATAGACGCCAATATCGAGGAGCCTGCGAGGTCACGATTCGGATGTATCAACGGGAGCTCCGAAGGAGCGCCGCTATGGATCGGAAGCCCGCAAGAGCTGCGGATTTGAAATGAATAAGGTGACGAGCCTTGACCCCGGCACTGGCTCCACAGTTAGGGCTGCTTGGTTCCCCACCTGACCCGGTTGGCCGCTTTACCATGCGGGAAGGCCCGTCACCTCCGATTGTAAGGGACTTGGGAATGACCCTTGCTTCGTGAGCATCATTTAAAGAAAGCGCACTCCGCGGGGCGATTTGCGCCAGCGGGGCCGCGGAACCGGCTTTGCCGGGCCGCAGGCGCAGCGCCCCCTCGGGGGGCAGCGCATTACACGGAGCCGAAGGCGAAGTGAAAAGCGTGGGGGCCATCTCCAGCAAATTAGAATGCCTGGATGTCCTATCTCGTCCTAGCCCGCAAATACCGCCCCAAAAATTTCTCGGAAATGGTGGGGCAGTCGCATGTGGTGCAGGCCCTGGGCAATGCGCTGGCTACCAAGCGTTTGCACCATGCTTACCTGTTCACCGGCACGCGGGGTGTGGGCAAGACGACGATTTCGCGGATCCTGGCCAAGTCGCTGAACTGCCTGGGCCCGGACGGACAGGGCGGTATCACGGCCACGCCTTGCGGCGTGTGCCAGGCCTGTACCGACATCGACAGCGGGCGTTTTGTGGATTACACGGAACTGGATGCCGCGTCCAACCGTGGTGTCGATGAAATTGCCCAGTTGCTGGAGCAAGCCGTTTACAAACCCGTCGTGGGCCGCTTCAAGGTCTTCATGATCGACGAAGTTCACATGCTCACGAACACGGCTTTCAACGCCATGCTCAAGACGCTGGAAGAGCCCCCCGAATACCTGAAGTTCGTGCTGGCCACGACGGACCCGCAAAAGGTGCCGGCCACGGTGCTGTCGCGCTGCCTGCAGTTCAACCTGCGGCCCATGGCGCCCGAGACGGTGCTGGAGCATTTGACGCAGGTGCTAGGCGTCGAGAATGTTCCGGCCGAGCCGCAGGCGCTGCGCCTCTTGGCGCGCGCGGCGCGCGGCTCCATGCGCGATGCGCTGTCTTTGACCGACCAGGCGATCGCTTTTGGCTCGGGCTCGCTCGATGAAACCAGCGTGCGCACCATGCTGGGCAGCGTGGACCGCAGCTATGTGTACCGCCTGCTCGATGCGCTGGCGCGCGGCGACGGCAAGACCGTGGTGGAAACCTCGGAGGCCTTGCGGCTCAACGGCCTGAGCGCGGCCTCCACGCTCGAAGAAATGACCACGGTGCTGCAGCGCATGGCGGTGCTGCAGGCGGTGCCGGAGATGGGCGAGGGCGGGGACGATGCCGACCCGGACATCGCCGAGACGGCGCGGCTGGCGCGCGCGCTGCCGGCCGACGAGACCCAGCTGCTGTACAGCCTGTGCCTGCACGGCCGTGGCGAGCTAGGCCTGGCGCCTGATGAATACGCTGGCCTGACCATGGTGCTGCTGCGCCTGCTGGCCTTCAAGCCCTCGGCTTCTTCGGCCAGCACCCACGCAGGGGGTGCCGCCGAGCCCGGAAAAAAGCCCCAGCCTGAGGTTGCGCGGGCTGCTGCGCTCGCGCCGGTCGCCGCACCTGCGACGGCAGCGCCGGCCCCGGCTCCTGCATTTGAAAGAAGGCCGCCTGTGGCGCCGCCGGCAGCCCAGCCGCCGGTTGCCCAGGCCGAGCGCGCGCAGGCCGCCCCCCATGTCACCACCAGCGCCCCGGCCATGCCGGAGCCGCCGCCTGTGCAGGCAGCGCCCCTGCAACAGCGCCCGCCGGCCAGCACGCCGTCCACCACACCCCCGCCGCTGGTGCCCGTGCCCCTGGGCGAAGCCTGGGGCCAGACGGTCAACCAGCTGGTCGCGGCCGAGGCCGTGGCGGCGCTGACGCGCGAGCTGGGCCTGCAGTCGGAGCTGCGCAGCCAGGACGGCGCGCTGTGGACGCTGCGGGTTGAGCGCGAGTCGCTGAACCAGGCGGCCGCGCGCGAAAAGCTGCAGACCGCTTTGCAAACCCATGTGGGCGACCCGGCCCTCAAGCTGGTGGTGGAGGTCGGCCCGGTCACCGACACCCCGGCGCGCCGCAACGGCGCCGCCGCGGCCGAGCGCCAGCGCGCGGCCGAGGAACTGATACAAAACGACCCACTCGTACAAGACATGATGCGCGACTGGGGGGCGAAAATTGTCCCCGGCAGCATACGGCCGCTGGCCGCCAAATCGATATGATCAAAGACAGTTTCCGGACACGGTTTTAACACCCCAACACTCCCCGATTTCACGATTCAAAAGGAACACGCCATGTTTAACAAAGGACAACTCGCCGGCCTCATGAAGCAGGCCCAGGCCATGCAGGACAACCTCAAGAAAGCCCAGGACGAACTGGCTTTTGTCGAAGTGACGGCCGAGGCCGGCGCCGGCCTGGTGAAGGTCACCATGACCTGCAAGCACGACGTCAAGCGCATCGAGATCGACCCCAGCCTGCTGGCCGACGACAAGGACATGCTCGAAGACCTGGTGGCCGCGGCCTTTAACGCCGCCGTGCGCAAGGCCGAGGAAGTCAGCCAGGAAAAGATGGGCAAGCTCACCGCAGGCCTCCCACCCGGCATGAAGCTCCCCTTCTAAAACTGTGGGCCCTCACGTTCGCTCGCTGCGCGTAGCTCTCTGCCCCCCGAGGGGGCGCTGCGCCTGCGGCCCGGCAAAGCCGGTTCCGCGGCCCCGGCTGATCTCGGCAGGCACACGCTTGCGCCGCATTAACTTCCACCATGGCTGATTCCAATGCTTTAGAAGGCCTGACCCAGGCGCTGCGCAAGCTGCCGGGCGTGGGCGCCAAGTCGGCGGCGCGCATGGCCTTTCATTTGCTGCAGCATGACAAACCCGGCGCCTTGCAGATCGCGCGCGCGCTTGAGCATGCGGTCAGCAGCGTGCGGCACTGCAGCCTGTGCAACACCCTGACCGAGCAGGAGCTCTGCACCACCTGCGCGAACCTGCAGCGCGACCGCAGCAAGCTGTGCGTGGTCGAGACGCCGGCCGACCAGGCGGCGCTGGAGCGCACGCTGGCCTACAAGGGCCTGTACTTCGTGCTGATGGGCAAGCTCAGCCCGCTGGACGGCATAGGCCCCAACGACATCGGACTGCAAAAGCTGTTCGACCGTGTGGTGCCCAAGGACGAGCGCGGCGAGGCCTTGCCGCCAGCCTCGCGCGAGGTGCAGGAAGTGATCCTCGCGACCAACTTCACCGCCGAAGGCGAGGCCACGGCGCATGTGATCGCCCAGGCGCTCAAGAGCCGCGGCGTGCAGGTGACGCGCCTGGCGCGCGGCGTGCCTGTGGGCAGCGAACTTGAATATGTGGACCTGGGCACGATTGCCCATGCGCTGGTGGACCGCCGCTGAGGGGCGGCGCTATTTTTTGATTGCGGCCGGGCCATGATCGCAGCGGCCGCAACGACACAACAACAAACGAAAGGAACCCACCCATGACATTCGCACGCTTCACCATTGCCTATTGGTGTGTCCTGATCGCGGCCCTGTTGCCGATCGCCTGCGCGGCGCTGGCCAAATACGGCATGATGGGCACGCCCCGGCGCGACGGCGGCTTTGACAACCACAACCCGCGCGGCTGGCTGGCGCGGCAAACCGACTGGCGCGGCCGCGCCAATGCGGCCCAGCACAACACCTTTGAAGCCCTGCCGTTCTTCTTTGCGGCGGTGATCATCGCGCACCTGCTGCAAGCCGGGCAGACGCGGCTGGACATCCTGGCCCTGCTGTTTGTGTTCCTGCGCATCGCCTACATCATGATGTACGTGGCCGACCTGGCCAAAGCGCGTTCGACCATCTGGGCGGTCGCGCTGTTCATCAACATCTGCATTCTTTTTTCCGGCTATCGCTGACGAGTGGCGCGGGCGGTAACCTTTAGTAACCGCAGCGCATGATTTTTGGTAAAAACCCGCACGGGATGACCCCGATGCGGGTTTTTTTACGTCTCGATAAGCTTGTGCCATCCACAAGAAGAGAGGCTTTGAATGAACCGCCATCCCCTGATTTCCCGCCGCGGCTTTGCCGGCGGCACTGCGCTGGCTGTGGCGACGCTGGCATTCCCATCGCTGCGCGCCCAGCCCAAACCCGAGAAGAGCAAGATCGCGATTGCGGTCGGCGGCAAGGCTGCGTTTTATTACCTGCCGCTCACGATCTCCGAGCAGCTGGGCTACTTCAAGGCCGAAGGCCTCGACATCGAGATCAGCGATTTTGCCGGCGGCGCGCGCGCGCTGCAGGCCGTGGTGGGCGGCTCGGCCGACGTGTGCTCGGGCGCGTTTGAGCACACCATCAACCTGCAAGCCAAGAACCAGATGTTCCAGGCCTTTGTGCTGCAGGGCAGGGCGCCGCAGATCGCCTTCGGCATCTCGACGAAGAACATGCCCAACTACAAGACCCTGGCCGACCTGAAGGGCAAGAAGATCGGCGTGTCGGCGCCGGGCTCGTCGACCAACATGATGGCCAACCTGGTGTTGTCGCGCGCGGGCCTCAAGCCCGGCGACGTGAGTTTTATCGGCGTGGGCACGGCGGCCGGCGCGTTGACCGCGCTGCGCTCGGGCCAGATCGACGCGATGAGCAACACCGACCCGGTGATGACCATGCTCGAGCAAAAGGGCGAGGTCAAGATCATCAGCGACACGCGCACGCTCAAGGGCACGGTGGAGGTGTTCGGCGGCTCCATGCCGGCGGGCTGCCTGTATGCGCCCCTGGAGTTTGTTCAAAAGAATCCCAACACCTGCCAGGCACTGGCCAATGCCATCGTGCACGGCCTCAAGTGGCTGCAGACCGCCGGCCCGGGCGACATCATCAAGACCGTGCCCGAGAGCTATCTGCTGGGCGACCGCGCGCTCTATCTTGCGTCCTTCAACAAGGTGCGCGAGTCGATTTCACTCGATGGCATCATTCCCGACGACGGCGCGCGCACGGCGCTCAAGGCATTGGCCAGCTTTGACCCCAGCATCAAGGCCGACAAGATAGACATCGCCAAGACCTATACCAACGAGTTCTCGCGCAAGGCCAAGGACCGATTCAAAGCCTGAACGCGCCCGCACGACCACCCCAAGCTGCCTGCCTCGCGCAGGCAGCTTGCTGTAAGCTCCCGCCATGCCGGAACCCGACAACGCCTACGCCCTGGAGCTGATCGACATCAGCTGCACCTTTCGTTCGCGCGACGATGCGGGCCAGCGCTACACGGCGGTCAGCGACACCACCTTGCGCATACGGGCTGGTGAATTCGTGTCGGTCGTCGGGCCGACGGGTTGCGGCAAATCGACACTGCTCAACATAGGCGCCGGCCTGCTCGAGGCCTCGTCGGGTGAGGTCAAGGTATTCGGCCAGCCGCTGGCCGGCATCAACACGCGCGCCGGCTACATGTTCCAGACCGAGGCGCTGATGCCCTGGCGCAGCGCGCTGGCCAACGTCATGATGGGCCTGCAGTACCGCGGCATTCCCGACGCCGAGGCGCGCCGCCAGGCGCAGGCCTGGCTGGAGCGCGTGGGCCTGGGCGGCTTCGGCGACCGCTACCCGCACCAGCTTTCGGGCGGCATGCGCAAGCGCACCGCGCTGGCCCAGGTGCTGGCCCTGGACCCGGACATCATCCTGATGGACGAACCCTTCAGCGCGCTGGACATCCAGACCCGTCAGCTCATGGAAAACGAGGTGCTGGAACTCTGGGCCGCCAAAAAGAAGGCCGTGCTCTTCATCACCCACGACCTCGACGAGGCCATCGCCATGAGCGACCGCGTGGTCGTGCTGTCGGCCGGCCCGGGCACGCACCCCATGGGCGAATTCGCGATCGACCTGCCGCGCCCGCGCGACGTGGCCGAGGTGCGCCACCAGCCGCGTTTTGTCGAGCTGCATACGCAGATCTGGAACGTGCTGCGCGATGAGGTGCTCAAGGGTTACGCCCAACAGCTCAAGAAAGCCGCCTGAGCATGTTGCACCATCTCAAGCCTTCCGAAAAAAACCTGCGCGCCTGGCAGTTGGGTTTGCTGGTCGTCATCCTGCTGGCCTGGCACGCGGCTTCGCGTGACCAGAAGATCGCGTTTTTCCTGGGTGAGCCGATCAAGGTGGCGGGCCGGGTCTGGAGCTGGTTCATGCCCTTCGGCTTCGGGCCCAGCGCATTGTTTCCCGACGGGTTGCCCGGCAATGCCGACATCTATTTGCACCTGGGCACGACCTTGCTGGAGACCGTGCTGGCGTTCGGCATAGGCACGGTGCTGGGCCTGGCCTGCGGCCTGTGGCTGGCGCTCGCGCCCACGGCCAGCGCCATCCTGGATCCCTACATCAAGGCCGCCAACTCCATGCCGCGTGTGATCCTCGCGCCGATCTTCTCGCTGTGGCTGGGCCTGGGCATCTGGAGCAAGGTGGCGCTGGCCGTCACGCTGGTGTTTTTCATCGTGTTCTTCAACGTCTACCAGGGCGTCAAGGAAGTCAGCCCGGTGGTGCTGGCCAATGCCCGCATGCTGGGCGCCAACCAGCGGCAGCTGCTGCGCACCGTGTATTTGCCGAGCGCCACGAGCTGGGTGTTCTCCAGCCTGCACACCTCGGTGGGCCTGGCGTTTGTGGGCGCGGTGGTGGGTGAATATCTGGGCTCGGCGCGCGGGGTGGGCTATCTGATCCTGCAGGCCGAAGGCACCTTCGACGTCAACACCGTGTTCGCCGGCATCGTGGTGCTGACGGCCTTCGCGCTGGTGCTGGACGGCATTGTGGGGCGGCTCGAGAAACGCCTCATGAAGTGGCAGCCGCGCAGCGGCGAGACGGAAAAGCTCTGACGCTTTCCGCATCCCCTTTCCCTGTAGCGCAAGTTCCTGTCGTCCTACAGTCTCTGGCTGCTTGCCTGCTTACAGTCAAGGCCGGACTTGCGCCATTCCGGGCCTCCTTGCCGCCGCGCAAGGGAAGGTGGGCAAGCCGGCATCCAAAACTCCAAGGAAAACGCCATGAACCTTTCTCTCAGCATAGGCCCGCTTGTTTCCCTGATCGCGGGCGTCCTGATCCTGATCATTCCGCGCCTGCTCAACTACATCGTGGCGATCTACCTGATCGTCATCGGCCTGATAGGCCTGTTCGGCGTCGGCACCCTCAAGCTTTAGCGGCGGGGGCCGCGGGCTTCAGCGTTTTTTGGATTTCACGACGGGCTTGGCCGAACCGCGCTTGACGGCCTTCACGCTGCTTTTGCCTTTGCCGCGGGCGGCCGAAGCGGCATGGCTTTTGACCGGCAGGAACACCACCACCTGGTGGCCCACCTTGAAAGCGCTGGAGGCGCTGACGTTGTTCCATTCGGCCACGCTGGCGGCGCTCAGGCCGTAGCGCTTGGCGATGGTGGCCACCGATTCGCCCTTGCGGGCCTTGACGGTGGTGCGCCGCGTGACGATTTCGGGCGCGAAGGACACCTGGGCGGTGTCGGCGATGTGGGAGGTGACGTCGTTTTCAACCTTGGCCGAACGCGGCACCAGCAGGGTGGAGCCAGCCTTGATCAGCATGCGCGGCGGGATGTTGTTGACGCCGCGCAGGTCGGCTTCGCTCATGCCGGTGCGGCGCGCCGCCTCGGCCGGGTTCATGGTGCTGGGCGCGGTCCAGGCGGTCCAGCTGGCGTACTGGCCCTGGGTGTAGGCCTCGAAGTTGCGCTGGAACACCGTGGCGTTGTCCCAGGGCAGCAGAATCTGCGGCGTGCCGGCGGCGATGATGACGGGGCGGTGCGCCGAAGGGTTCAGCGCCTTGAAGTCCTCGATCTTGACGTCGGCCAGGCGCGCGGCCAGGGCCACGTCGATGTCGCGCGTGATCAGCACCTGCTGGAAGTAGGGATGGTTTTCGATCAGCGGCAGCTCGGTGCGGAAAGCCTGCGGATTGGCGACGATGTTTTTGACGGCCTGCAGCTTGGGCACGTAGAGCCGGGTTTCCGCGGGCATGTTCAGGTCGGCATAGGTGGTGCCCAGGCCGGCGCGCTGGTTCTTGGCGATGGCGCGGCCCACGCTGCCTTCGCCCCAGTTGTAGGCGGCCAGCGCCAGGTGCCAGTCGCCGAACATGCCGTAAAGCTTTTGCAGGTAGTCCAGTGCGGCGCGGGTGGAGGCCAGCACGTCGCGGCGGTCGTCGCGGAAGGCGTTTTGCTTCAGGTCGAAATACTTGCCGGTGGCCGGCATGAACTGCCACATGCCGGCGGCCTTGGCACTGGAGACGGCCTGCGGGTTGAAGGCGCTCTCGATGAAGGGCAGCAGGGCCAGCTCGGTGGGCATCTGGCGGCGCTCCAGCTCTTCAACAATGTGGAACAGGTATTTGCTGGAGCGCTCGGTCATGCGCTGGATGTAGTCGGGCCGGCTGGCATACCACTGCTCACGGTCGGTGACGAGTTCGTTTTGCAGGTCGGGCATGGCAAAGCCGCGGCGTATGCGGTCCCAGAGCTCCTTGGGCGGCTCGGTGGAGGCGACGTTCTGGTGCGAGCCTGCCTGGCCCGGCGTGATGGCCTGCAGCGGCCCGTTGGGCAGCAGTGGTTTGGTGGCAGGGCCGCCGGTGGTCAGCACCGGGTCGCTGGGCAGGCCGGGCGCCTGGGTGGCGCAACCCGCCAGCAGTGCCGTGACGAGGACGAAGGCCAGCGAAACAAGGCGGAAAAAAGAGAAGGGGGAAGAGGCTGAAGCGGCTGAAGCGGCAGTGGTGCGGGAGTGTGGCGTCATTTGAATTGGTTTTTCCACTGCCGGATGGCGGCAAATACGGTGGTCTCGTCACGGGCCGACGCATCAAAGTGCCGGGCAGCCGCCATGATAGTGGCTTGCCGCGTTCGCAAGAAGGGATTAATCCGCAATTCCTGCGCTATCGAACTCGGCAGGGTCGGCACACCCTGCTCGCGCAGGCGCACGCATCGGGCCTGGTAGGCCGCGAGCTCGGCATTGCCGGGTTCCACGGCCATCGCAAAACGCAGGTTGCTGAGCGTGTATTCATGGGTGCAGCAGACCACGGTGTTGCCGGGCAGGGCGGCGAGCTTGTCGAGCGAGGCCAGCATCTGCGCCGGCGTGCCTTCAAACAGGCGCCCGCAGCCGCCCGAGAACAGCGTATCGCCGCAGAACAGCAGGGGTTTGCCATCCACGTCCGGCGTGTAATAAGCGATGTGGCCCGCCGTGTGGCCGGGCACGTCAATCACCTGGAAATCGAGGCCGAGCGCGTGGGCTGTGCCGCCGCCCGTGAGGTGTGTGTAAGGCTGCGGAATGCGCTCGGTGGCCGGGCCCCAGACCTGGGCGCCCGTGGCTTCACGAAGGGCATCCACGCCGCCTGTGTGGTCCGCATGGTGGTGCGTGACTAGAATCGACTCCAGTTGCAATGCGTGCTCGTCCAGGGCGCGCAGCACCGGCCCGGCATCTCCCGGGTCCACAACCAGGGCGCGTTTGCCGTCATGCAACAACCAGAGGTAGTTGTCGTCAAAAGCGGGGATGGGAATCAAATACATGCGGTGTCTCGATGAGCTCTGAAATTATAGGTTTGACCGACTGGCTGAAGACGCCGCCCGGCGCTTATCTGCTGGGCTGGGAGCGCACGCATTTCGACGAAGCCGTGAGCGACGTGTTTGGTTACCACGCCCTGCAGCTGGGCCTGCCGGAACTCGATGCCCTGCAAGCAAACCGCATGCCGCACAAATGGCTCGCGCTCGAGTCCCTTCCTCATGCCGCCGCGCCTTCACCGGCCCCTGATGCGACCACGGCCCCCGCGGCAAGTTCCCGGCGCGCGGCCCTGCTGACCGACTCGGGCGCCTTGCCGTTCCCGGAAAGCAGCCTGGACCTGGTGGTGCTGCCGCACACGCTGGAACTCAGCCGCGACCCGCACGCCACGCTGCGCGAAGTCAGCCGCGTGCTGGTGCCCGAGGGCCGCGTGGTCATCAGCGGGCTGAACCCCACCAGCCTCTGGGGCCTGCGCCAGCGCCGCGGCCACCTGTACCAGCGCTGGGGTTACGACAAGCTGTTTTTGCCCAGCACGGGCGACTTCATCGGTTACTGGCGGCTGCGCGACTGGCTGAGGCTGCTGGACTTTGAGGTAGAGTCGGGGCGCTTCGGCTGCTACCGACCGGCGCTGACCAGCCAGGCCTGGCTGGACCGCTTCGAGTGGATGGACGCGGCGGGCGAGCGCTGGTGGCCGATTTTCGGCGCGGTGTACTTTCTCGCGGCGGTCAAACGCGTGCGGGGCGTCCGGCTGCTGGAGCCCGCCTGGAAGACGCGCAAGGCCCCGGCGGCGGCACCGGCCGCGGTGGCCAACAAGGAGCCGGCCGTCCGCTTGCGGCCGCCGGCCTGAGCTGATTTCTTTTTTTTCACCGCCGGGCATGGGCCCGGCGTTTTCGTTTTACAAAGCAAACCCAACGCATGACCGATTTATCCACCAGCCCAGCAGCCACTCCCCAGCCCGTCGTGATCTACACCGACGGCGCATGCAAGGGTAATCCCGGACCCGGCGGCTGGGGTGTCCTGCTGTCCCAGGGCGGCACCGAAAAGGAGCTGTTCGGCGGTGAACTGGGCACCACCAACAACCGCATGGAAATGATGGCCGTCATCGAGGCGCTGACGGCGCTCAAGCGGCCCTGCAGCGTGACCCTGTACCTGGACAGCGAGTACGTGCGTAAAGGCATCACCGAGTGGATACACGGCTGGAAGGCTAGAGGCTGGCGCACGGCGGCCAAGGCGCCCGTGAAGAACGTGGACCTGTGGCAGCGCCTGGACGCGCTGGTGAGCGGCAGCGGCCACAAGATCGACTGGCGCTGGGTCAAGGGCCATGCCGGTGATCCCGGCAACGAGCGCGCCGACGCGCTGGCCAACAAGGGCGTGGAACGCGCACTGGGCCGCTTGTAACAGCGGCTTTGGACAGCCTAGTACCGCTGTGGGAACACGCGCGCAAAAACAGGCACCAAGCAAGTATTGGCCGGCGCACATCCCCGTGCGGGGCACGCACCATAAGCGTACGTAGCGTCCGGGGTCGCGGAGGTGAGCCGGCAGCATGGTAAAGCCGTTGTAAAGCTACCGCGCTTGCCCCTGTCAGGGGGCGGAAAAGGCTGCGCGCGCCAGGGTGTCCTGCTACATTGGAACTTTGTATCTCTTTGTATAACAAGTTTTCCTCCCCATGGCATCAAAAGTAATCTACACAGTGGTCGCCGTCGCGGGCATTGCGGTCGCGTCGGGCGCCGCCTGGTGGCTCCAGAAACCCAAGGCGCCGGATGCCGCCGGGCCTTCGGCTGCCGGCAATGGGACCAATGCGAATGCGGGAAAACCGGTCACGGTGGAAGCCGCCAGGGTGGAAATCGCCAGACTGTCGGACGACACCCCGGCCGTGGGCAGCTTGCGTTCGCGCCGCGGCGTGGTCTTGCGGCCCGAGGTCAGCGGGCGCATCACCCAGCTCAATTTCACCGACGGCCAGCGTGTGCGCAAGGGCCAGGTGCTGGTGCAGTTCGACGACCAGCTGCCGCTGGCCCAGGTGCAGCAAAGCCAGGCCGAACTCTCGATCGCCCGGGCCAACCAGAAGCGCAACCAGGAGCTGGTGGCGCAAAACTTCATCAGCCAGCGCTCCCTCGATGAAAGCGCGGCCAACCTGCAGGTGGCCGAAGCCAAGCTGTCGCTGGCCAAGGCCACGGCGGCACGCCTGAAAATCATTGCCCCTTTTGACGGCATCGCCGGCATACGCCTCGTCAACGTCGGCGACTACCTCAAGGACGGCGCGGACATCGTCAACATCGAGGACATTGAAGCGATTTTTGTCGATTTCCGCTTGCCCGAGCGCTTCCAGAACAAGGTCAGGCGCGGACAGACGGCGACGCTCGACATCGACGCCTTGCCTGGCCGCAAGTACAACGCGCAGATCCAGGCCATCGATCCTTTGATCGACGCCAACGGCCGCTCCATCGGCATTCGCGGCTGCATCGACAACCGCCAGCTGCAGCTGCGCCCCGGCATGTTCGCCCGCGTCAACGCGGTGTTCGGCGTGCGTGAGAACGCCCGGGTGATACCGGAGGAAGCGATTGTTCCGCAGGGCGGCCGGCAGTTTGTCATCAAGCTGCTGGAGGGCCCGAACGGGCAGACGCGCATCACCAAGCGCGTGGAAGTCAAGGTCGGCCTGCGCAGCCCGGGCAAGGTCGAAATCCTCGAAGGCCTGGAACCCGGTGACATCGTAGTCGCAACCGGCCAGCAGCGCGTGCAGCGCGACGGTACGGTGGTGAGCGTGGTGGACCTGGCCGCGAATGCCGCCAGCCGCGCGGGCAATGGAAAACCAGCCGCCAGCGCTTCTTCAGCCGCATCGGCGGTGTCCCCCGCTTCACCGGCAACAGCCGCCCCCACAGCTCCCGAGGTCGCCTCGCCGGTGAAGACTGCCGCGACCGCGACGGCCCCCGCAGCCCAGCAAGCCCCCCTGGCCGGCCCCAATCCCTGCGGCGTGGTGGTGTCGGAGGCTCCCGGCGCGCTGGTCCCGGTGCGCGGCGTGGCACCCGCCGAGCGCGGCCCGTCCGGCCCGCCGGCGCGCGACCCGGCCTGAGCGCCGACCGGCCAGAAGCTTTCACAGACACCTATGCAACTCGCTGAAGTCTCCATACGCCGTCCGGTCTTCGCCACCGTGCTGTCGCTGCTGATCGTGCTGATAGGGGCGGTCAGTTTCAACCGCCTCACGGTACGCGAATACCCCAAGATCGACGAGCCGGTCGTGACCGTGAGCGTGCGCTATGTGGGCGCTTCCGCGGAAGTGATCGAATCCCAGGTGACCAAGCCGCTGGAAGACTCCATCGCCGGCATTGACGGGGTGGATGTCATCACCTCGATCAGCCGCGCCGACCAGGGCCAGATCAGCGTGCGTTTCCGCCTCGAAAAAGACGCCGACTCCGCCGCCGCCGAGGTGCGCGACCGCACCTCGCGTGTCCGCAACCGCTTGCCGCAGGCCATCGAGGAGCCGGTGATCGCCAAGGTCGAGGCCGACGCCTTTCCGGTGATACAGATCGCGTTTTCCAGCGAGTCCATGACGCCGCTGCAGATCAACGACCTGGTCAACCGCATCGTCAAGCCGCGCCTGCAGACCGTCACCGGCGTGGCCGACGTGCGCATCTTCGGCGAGCGCAAGTACGCGATGCGCGTCTGGCTGGACACCGACAAGCTCGCCTCCTACCGCCTCACCACGCAGGATGTCGAGGACGCCATCCGCCGCAGCAACCTGGAGCTGCCGGCCGGCCGCATCGAGTCGCAGCAACGCGAATTCAGCGTGACCTCGCAGACCGACCTGGTCAGGCCCGGCCAGTTCAGCGACATCGTGGTCAAGAATGTCAACGGCTTTTCGGTCAAGGTGCGTGATGTGGCCCGGGTGGAAGAGGGCGCCGCCGACGAGCGCACGGCCGTCCGGCTCAATGGCCGCTCGGCAGTGGCGATCGGCGTGATCCGCCAGGCCACCGCCAATCCGCTGGACTTGTCCAAAGGCGTGCGCGAGGCCATTCCCAAGCTGAAGGCCGATTTGCCGCCCGACGTGCTGATCGACATCGCCAACGACAACTCGGTGTTCATCGACCGGTCCGTGAAGAACGTCTACCGCACCATCGCCGAGGCCATCATCCTGGTGGCGCTGGTGATTTTTGTGTTCCTGCGCACCATGCGCGCTTCCATCATTCCGATCATCACCATCCCGGTGAGCCTGATCGGCACCTTCGCGATGATGGCCCTGGCGGGTTTCACCGTGAACACGCTGACCCTTTTGGCGCTGGTGCTGGCCATCGGCCTGGTGGTGGACGACGCCATCGTGATGCTGGAGAACATCTTCCGCCACATCGAGGAGGGCATGGACCCGTTCTCGGCCGGCATCAAGGGCGCGCGCGAGATCGGCTTCGCGGTGGTCACCATGACGGCCACGCTGGTCGCCGTGTACGCGCCGCTGGCGTTCACGCCGGGCCGCACCGGGCGGCTGTTCGTGGAGTTCGCGCTGGCGCTGGCCGGCGCGGTGGTGGTGTCGGGCTTTGTGGCGCTCACGCTCACGCCCATGATGTGCACCCAGTTGCTCAAGCACAACCCCAAGCCGAATCGTTTTGACCGCTTCATGGAGCGGCTGTTGACGTCAATCTCCGACCGGTACGGCTCGGTGCTGCGGTGGGTGGTCACCAAGCGCTGGGAGCCTTCGGGCGACACCCCGGGCTGGGGCCAGAAGCTCAGGGCCTTCGCCTTCCAGGCACGCTGGATCGTCATCTGCGTCATGGCGCTCAGCGCGCTGGCCATTGCGCTGGTGTTTCCCGGCATGAAGCGGGAGCTCTCTCCCATGGAGGACCGCGGGGTCATCCTGGCCAACGTCACCGCACCGGACGGCGCCACGCTGGACTACACCAACCGCTATGCCCAGGCCCTTGAAAAAATGGGCCAGCCGTTTCCCGAGTTCGACCGTATTTTCGGCAACGTCGGCAACCCCACGGTAGCTCAGGCCAGTGTGGTCTACCGCACTGTGGACTGGGACGAACGCAAGCGCTCGACCATGGACATGGCGCGCGAACTGCAGCCCAAATTCAACGCCTTGCCGGGCGTCAACGTCTTCACCATCACGCCGCCGTCCTTGGGCCAGGGCTTTCGCGACCGCCCGGTCAACTTCGTGATCCAGACCTCTGACAGCTACCAGAACCTCAATGCCGTCACGCGCCAGATGCAGGAGGAAATTGCCAAGAACCCGGGCATCGTCTCGGTCGACGTCGACTTGCGCCTGAACAAGCCCGAGCTTCGCATTGACGTCGAGCGTGACAAGGCCGCCGACCTGGGCGTGAGCGTCGAGGTGGTGGCCAAGGCCATCGAAACCCTGCTGGGCGGGCGCAACGTGACGCGCTACAAACGCGACGGCGAACAATACGACGTGATCGTGCAGACCCAGGCCAGCGGCCGCACCACGCCCGACGACATCGACCGCATTTATGTGCGCGGCCGTAACGACGCCATGATCCCGCTGTCGGCGCTGGTCAAGGTACGCGAAAGCGTCTCGCCGCGCGAACTCAACCACTTCGGCCAGCGGCGCTCGGTTTCGTTTACCGCCAGCCTCTCGGGCGATTACTCGCTGGGCGAAGCGCTCAAGTTCATGGACCAGACCGCCGCCAAGGTGCTCAAGACCGGCTACAGCACCGACCTCAACGGCACCTCGCGCGAATTCCGCAACTCGCAAGGCGCGCTGGCCATCGTGTTTGTGCTGGCGCTGCTGTTTATTTTCCTGGTGCTGGCCGCGCAGTTTGAGAGCTTTATCGACCCGCTGGTGATCATGCTGTCGGTGCCGCTGTCCATGCTGGGCGCCTTGCTGGCTTTGAAATGGTCCGGCGGCTCGCTCAATGTGTATTCCCAGATCGGGCTGATCACGCTGGTCGGCCTGATCACCAAGCACGGCATTCTGATCGTCGAGTTCACCAACCAGCTGCGCGGGCAGGGCATGGAGATGATCGACGCCGTCGTCAAGGCCTCGTCCCAGCGCCTGCGCCCCATCCTGATGACCACCGGCGCCATGGTACTGGGGGCACTGCCGCTGGCCATGTCACACGGCGCAGGCGCCGAAAGCCGCACGCAGATCGGCTGGGTGATCGTGGGCGGCATGTCGCTGGGCAGTTTGCTGGCCGTCTTCGTGGTGCCCACCATGTACACCCTGTTTGCCCGCAAGGCCATTCCGGGCGCGAACAAGACCATTGCCAAAGAGCAGCCCGATGAACACCTTGAGCACCCGGAGTACGTGGCGAAATGACCCCAAGATGCCGCACACGCCACACCGGGCTCCTGGCATGGTGATGAGAAAGCCGGTTTGACCGCACACCCTGCGGGCCGAATCCGTAACCTTGCTTCCTTCCTGATTCCATTCCTGCTGGCGGCCGGCCTGGCGGTTTCCGCACGGGCGCAGGAGACGGCCGTCGCGGGGGCCTATGGCGTGCAGTTTTTCTGTTCGCCCTCCCAGCTGGCGCAACTCAGCCCCGACATGTTCCGGTACCTCCAGCGGCTCGGCATTCCGGCCCGGCTGGTTCAGGAGACCTTCGACAAGCCTCGAGGGACCATGACGTATTCCCTGCTGGGCTCAGGCGCGGCCGTGAGCACCCTGTGGCTGGCGCAACGTCCGGAATTGGCCATCAAGGACGAGACGGTGCTGGTGCCTGTGAAAAACAACAAGACTCGCAAGCTCAAGACAGTCTCGAAGAAAGAAATCCTGCTGGCCTTGCTGCACCCCGGCAGGTTGACCGAGTTCAGGGGAAAGGCCTGCGATGTGCAGGCTCTGGTCGACCACGTCGGCATCCGCCAGAACACGGTGATCTGGGCCGAGGTGCTGGAATGGGGCTGGCCCGAGGGCGGTCCTGCCAAGTGGAATTCCCGCTATTGGGTCAATGGAACGCCCAAGCTCCGCACCCCTCTGCATCAAGCGCTCAATGACATGTTTTTTGAGCAGGGGAAGTACGAGATAGGCTGCTACGCCGCGACCAAGGTGGTGTTTGCCCAAGGCGCGCTGGATTACTTTCGCCGTGTCAAGGGGGATGCAGGCAGGGCGCGCACCGTGGAGCGGCGATTGCTGGCCGACGGTGAGCCGCTGGTCGACCTGGAACCCGGCCGGATGTGGAGTTTTGAAGCTGATTTTGATCCGCTGGAGCTTGAGCGCCCGGGCAAGGTCCTGCGCATGGTGGGCGGTGTTGCGGCCGGCAACTTTGTCCCGGGCGATTGGGCATACTTCCTGAACACCGACCCGGGCACCAGCCAGAAGACAGGCTATGAAGGCTCCAACGCGATCTATCTGGGCGGCAACCGGTTTGACGACTATTACAACGACAACCAGCATCACTACACCTACCAGGAAAAACTCGGTGAGGTTTACCAGTGGCGCCACGGTGTTTTCAGCCGGCAACGCGATGCCGAGAAAATACAGCCCCTGGCCGCGCAGGACTATGAACGCCTGAGCACCACACCGGAAAACGGCGGCCTGCTGATGAGCTTTCGGGTGGTGCCCTATTTTTTCGGCTACGAAGACTTGCCGCCGCTATCGGAGCCCCGGAACGACTAGGGCCGCCGGCGCCGCGGCATTCGACTGGATCTACAGGACGCCGTCAAACATCAGCACATCAAGCTCGTCGCCGACTGCGACATTGCCCTGCGCGTGATGCAGCACGATCAAGCCATTGGCCTCAGCCATGGAGCGCAGCACGCCGGAGCCCTGGCTGCCGGTGGTCTTGACCTGTAAAGAGCCGTCGGGCGCTGTTGAAACCCAGCCGCGCTGGTATTCGGTGCGGCCGGCTTTTTTGCGTATCGCTTCCGCGCTGCGGGCCTTGAGCAGCGGTGGTGGTGCGCCGCTGGCGCCCATCATCTGCAGCAAGGCCGGGCGCACAAAGGCCAGAAAGGTCACCATCACGGCAACCGGGTTGCCGGGCAGTCCGAACAGGATGGCGCCGTTGGGCTTGCCGCCTTGGCCTTCTGCGGGCGGGATGCGCCCCACGGCCATAGGGCGGCCGGGCCGCATGGCGATGCGCCAGAAAGCCACGTCGCCGAGTTTTTTCATCATGGCCTTGGTGAAGTCGGCTTCGCCGACGCTGACGCCGCCCGAGGTGATGATGGCATCGGCCCGCGCGGCGGCCTTGGTGAAAGCGGCTTCGAGCAGGGCCGGGTCGTCGCGCACCACGCCCATGTCGATGACCTGGCAGCCCAGCCGGCTCAGCATGCCGAAGACGGTGTAGCGATTGCTGTCGTAGACAGCACCTTCGCGCGGCGCTTCGCCGAGCGAGAGGATTTCATCGCCGGTGGAAAAGTAAGCCACCTGCAGCGGCCGCCAGACGGGCAGGGTGGGCAGGCCCAGCGACGCTGCCAGTCCCAGCCGCGCCGGCGTGAGGATCTCGCCCTTGCGCAACGCCGGCAGCCCTTGCGCGAGGTCTTCGCCGCGCAGGCGGCGGTTGTCGCCAGTACGCAGCAGGCCGGGCGGAATGCTGATGCGTGTGCCTTCGCTGTCTTGAAGCTGCTTGACGAACTCCTGCGGCACCACGGTGTCCAGGCCGGGCGGCATGATGGCGCCCGTCATGATCTTCACGCATTCGCCGGGCTGCACGCTGCCTTGCCAGGCCTTGCCGGCCAGCGACGTGCCTTCGGCCACCCGCAGTTCCAGCGCCGCGCCCGGGGCCAGCCGGCTGCCGTCAAAGGCAAAGCCGTCCATGGCAGAGTTGTCGTGGGGCGGGACGTCAAAAGGCGAGACCACGTCCTCGGCCAGCACCCGGCCCAGGGCCTCGAACAGCGGCAGGCTGACGGCATCCTGGACAGGCGCCACCAGCCGGGAGAGGAAGTCCAGCACCTGGCCGGCCGACAGGGCTTGCGGGTCGTAGCCCTGGAGCTCCGCGGCGATCTGGTCCAGCGTCTTCACGGCAGGCGCGATTCGAGCTGGTGCAGCTCGGCCAGGGTGTTGGCGTTGAAGAAACCGTGCGCATCGTCGCCGGGCCGGTCGAAGGGCACGGCCACGGTCTTGTGCTGCGCCGTCCACGCATCTATCTTGCGGCCGCCCGCGTGCGTAAAGCGCACCAGGCTTTCCAGCATGTGGGTGCCCATCAGGCAAAACACCGGCTGCGGCCTGAGCTGGCCGTCTTCCTCGGGTGCGGCGGCCACGGCGAAGTCGGCGCCATCGCGCACATAAGCCTCAGCCAGGCGTGCGACCAGGTCATCCGGAAAGAGCGGCGTGTCGCAGGGCACGGTTAGCAGGTAAGGCGTTTCGCAGCGCTCCAGGCCGGTGAGAAAGCCCGCCAGCGGCCCGGCGAACTCGCCCAGGCCGGTGCTGTCGGGCCAGACCGGCACACCGAAGGCCTCATAGGCGGCCAGGTTGCGGTTGGCGTTGACCATCACCTCTCCGACCTGCGGGGAGAGGCGCATCAGCGTGTGCAGGGCCAGCGGCACGCCGTTGAAGTTCTGCAGGCCCTTGTCGACGCCGCCCATGCGCGAGCCGCGCCCGCCGGCCAGGATCAGGCCGGTGATGGCTTCGGCGTGCAGTGAGGCGTTGTGGCTGTTGCTGGTCATGCTAGCCACCGATGTAACTCATTTCGACGCGCTTGCCGCTGCTGTCGGGCATGCTGGTATCCGCGGGCAGGGCGGCGCGCAGTTCAGAATAACGGTCGTCGCGCCCCTGCCAGATGTGGGCCACGGCGGCGGCGATCTGCTCGTCGGCATAGCCGCCGCGCAACAGGGCGCGCAAATCCTGGCCCTGGCTGGCGAACAGGCACAAAAACAGCTTGCCTTCGGTGGACAGCCGCGCCCGGTTGCAGTCGCCGCAAAAAGCCTGGGTCACGCTGCTGATCACGCCGATCTCGCCCGCGCCGTCGGCATAACGCCAGCGCTCGGCGGTTTCGCCGGTGTAGTTCGGGTTGACGGCGGTGAGCGGGAACTCGGCGTTCAGCCGCTCCACCACCTTGGCCGAGGGCAGGACTTCATCCATGCGCCAGCCGTTGGTGGCGCCCACGTCCATGTATTCGATAAAGCGCAGCACCGTACCGGTGTGGCGGAAGTGCCGAGCCATGGGCAGGATTTCCGCGTCGTTGGTGCCGCGCTTGACGACCATGTTGACCTTGAGCGGCGCGAGGCCGACCTTTTGCGCGATCTCAATGCCTTTGAGCACGTCGGCCACCGGGAAGTCCACGTCGTTCATGCGGCGGAAAGTGGCGTCGTCCAACGCGTCCAGGCTCACCGTGACGCGCTGCAGGCCGGCGTCCTTGAGCGACTGGGCCTTCTTGGCGAGCAGCGAGGCGTTGGTGGTCAGGGTGATGTCCAGCGGCTTGCCCTGCGGAGTCTGCAGTTTCGCCAGCATTTCGACCAGCACCTCGAGGTGCTTGCGCAGCAGCGGCTCGCCGCCGGTGAGGCGGATTTTTTCGACCCCGTGCGCCACGAACACCTTGGCCAGGCGGGTGATTTCCTCAAAACTCAGCAGCGAGGTCTGCGGCAGGAAGGCGTAATCCTTGTCGAACACCTCGCGCGGCATGCAGTAGCTGCAGCGAAAATTGCAGCGGTCGGTTACGCTGATGCGCAAATCCCGCAGCGGCCGGCCTCGCGTGTCGCTCAACAGGCCGGTGGGCGCTACCAGTCGGGCAGGGATGTGCGGCACGCGGCTTGCGTAGCGGATATCTGCCAGCGGAATGATTTTTTCGGTCGTCATCGTGAGGGGCCCAAGGGGAGAATTTACTCCATTGGCCCGCCCGAAGCGCTAAAAAGAGGCCTTATCCCCAAAGGATGGGCGGTATCGCGGAGCGATCCACGTCAGACGCAGCGGGCTCCATCTACCTCTATGCATACTCCGCTGATGAAATCGGCCTCATCGCTGGCCAGGTAAAGCGCCGCATTGGCGACGTCCAGCGCGGTCGAAAAGCGCCCCAGCGGGATGCTGGCGCGAAAGCGCGCCTTGCGTTCCTCGTCCAGCGGGCCACCGGCGAAATCGGCGGAGAGGCCGGTGTCGGGGTTGAACACCGGGTTGATGCAGTTGACCCGGATGTTGTCGGGGCCCAGCTCGGCCGCCAGCGATTTGGAGGTGGTGATGACGGCGCCCTTGGAGCCGTTGTACCAGGTCAGGCCTGGGCGCGGGCGCACGCCGGCCGTGGAGGCGATGTTGATGAAGCTGCCGCCGCCCAGGCTGCGGAACACCGGCGTGGCATGGATGGTGGCCAGGTAAATGCTTTTGACGTTGATGGCGTAGCACTTGTCGAAGTCGTCTTCGCTGACGTCGAGCGCGGGCTGGTTGCGGTGTGTCCAGCCGGCGTTGCTGACCATCACGTCGAGCCGGCCGTAGCGGTCCACGGCGGCCTGGACCAGCGCTTTCACTTCAGCGGATTTCGTCACGTCGGCGGCAAAAAAAGAAGCCGTGCCGCCGGCTTTGACGATGGCGCTCACCACTTTTTCGCCCAGGGCGACGTTGATGTCGTTGACGATGACCTTGGCGCCTTCGGCCGCCAGCCGCCGGGCGATGCCTTCACCGATGCCGCCACCGGAGCCGGTCACGATGATGGATTTGTCTTTGACCCGCATGGGCTTGTCTCCAGGTGTTTTGATTTATTGAACTGATACGTGAGCTTATTACATCCCGCCACCGGGACACACCGGGACACACCGGGACAGCCAGATCATTTTTTTTATGGCTCCCGATTTATTTGACCGGCGGTTTTGACCGTGTAGAAGTAAACGACCAGGTCATCCGGCGGTACAAACCGCGTAGCTTTGAATTCCAGCGTGCGTTTATCCACTTGTCGCGATTTCCCCGGGAAGCAAAGCGAGACGATCTGGTCTGGTGACGCCTTTTCGATCCGGAGTGTGAAACTGTCTATTGGCCCTTTCCAGTTACGGCCGGTACCCAGCACATACTCGAGGTCATTCAGGGTCACCCAGACCTCGCCGTCATTTAATTTTTGAAGCCGGTTGGCTTTGGAGATGACGGCGTCGTCGCCGCCTTCATGGGTGCATGCCCTGCGGCCGTCTTCCGTGCCTGAGTTGCCACCCGGCACCCAGGGCCTGAGCAAAGCGCTGTCATCCGGCTTACCGTTGTAGTTGTGGATTTGGTAGACCTGGCCCACTTTGGGTTGGTAGCTGTGTTCAATTTCCACCATTTTTCCTGCGGGGAATTTTTGTTCCCACCAGGCGGTCTCCTGGACGCTGAAACGGGGGGAGCCACCCTCTGCAATGCCCGGAATCCGCTTGACGACGGAGTCCGCGATGCACTGCTGCCCGCTGACTGCGCCAAGGTTGCAACTCATCGCGTTGACCATGTCTTTTTCCGTGTAACCCTGGGCCCGAAGCAATGCGCTGATGTCTTTTCCCTTGAGGAACGCCTTGGTATCAACACGTGTGTTGACTTTTTGGCCATCGACGCGAGTCTCGAACGAACTCATGGGGCCCACGTTGGCGTCCAGCTGCGCCTCTCCCGGGTTCCACCCAAAGCGCGGCATGGGAAAGGCCACGATGGTTTTCACATCGTTTTGGCTGTCGTTCAAAAACTTGTAGCGAACCCGTATGCGTGTGGGAGAAATTTCGAGAATTTCTTCCGCCATACGAATGGCGTCCGACCTGACCAGCTCGAGGCCGCCGGCGCCGACCCTGGCGGTGGAGTCGTTTGCATGTGCAGGCTGTGCCAGAAGTGATGCAAGCATCGCACCGGCCATCGCCCAAAGTTTTAATTTATCCATGCCGCACCGCCACGGTCTTCAAGGTCGTGAAGCCGTATAGCGCTTCGAAGCCCTTTTCGCGTCCGTAGCCCGAGGACTTCACGCCGCCGAAGGGCAGCTCCACGCCGCCGCCGGCGCCGTAGTTGTTGATGAAGACCTGGCCGCTCCTGACACGTTTGGCCATGCGGAACTGGCGCGCGCCGTCGCGTGTCCAGATGCCGGCGACCAGGCCGAACTGGGTGGCGTTGGCGAGTTCCACGGCGTGGTTTTCGTCCTTGAAGCTCATGGCGCACAGCACCGGGCCGAAGACTTCTTCCTGCGCCAGCCGGTGGGTGGCCGGCACGTCGCGCAGCAGGGTGGGCGCCTGGTAAAAACCGGTCTCAGGCGCTTCGTCGACGATCTGGCCCTGGGCCACCATGGCGATGTTGGCGACGTGCGCGTCGCTCAGAAAATCCCAGACGCGCTGCTGCTGGCTTTGGCGGATCAGCGGGCCCACGTCCAGGTCCATGGCGGCGGGGCCGACGCGCAGGTTTTCAAAGGCATGGCCCAGGCGCTGCAGCAGTGGCTCGTAAATCGCCTGCTCCACCAGCAGGCGGGAACCCGCCGAGCAGGTCTGCCCTGCGTTTTGCACGATGGCATTGATGATGGCGGGAATCGCGGCGTCGAGGTCTGCGTCGGCAAAAACGATTTGCGGGCTTTTGCCGCCCAGCTCCAGCGTGACCGGGCAGTGGCGCTCGGCCGCCACCTGCTGGATCAGCGTGCCCACGGAGGGGCTGCCGGTGAAGCTGATGTGGTCTATGCCCTTGTGGCGCGCGAGTGCGTCGCCCACCTCGTGGCCGTAGCCGGTCACGATGTTGATGGCGCCGGCCGGAAAGCCGACCTCGGCGGCGAGCTGCGCCACGCGGATCAGCGAGAGGCAGGCATCCTCGGCCGGCTTGACCACGCAGACGTTGCCCGCGGCCAGCGCGCCGCCCACGCTGCGGCCGAAGATCTGCATCGGGTAGTTCCAGGGGATCACATGGCCGGTGACGCCGTGCGGCTCGCGCCAGGTCATCACGCTGTAGCCGTCCAGGTAGGGAATGGTGTCGCCGTGCAGCTTGTCGCAGGCGCCGGCATAAAACTCGAAGTAACGCGCCAGGGCCGCCGCGTCGGCGCGCGCCTGTTTGGTCGGCTTGCCGCAATCGCGCTGCTCCAGTTGGGCCAGTTCCTCGGCGTGTTCGGCCACCTTGGCCGACAGGCGCATCAGCAGGCGCCCGCGCTCGGCGGCATTGAAGCGGCTCCACACCAGCTCCAGGCATTCACGCGCGCTGCGCACGGCGGTGTCGATGTCGTGGGCGTTGCTGCGCTGGATTTCGTCAAATACCTGGCCGTCGGACGGGTCGATGACGGGAATGGTCTTGCCGGAGACGGAGGGGAGGGAGGCGTTGGCGATGTAATTGAGCTGCATCGCCTGATTTTGCTTGAAACCGGCCGTGGGGGCGCCGGTCAAGCGCTTCGCGGCCGGCCGAAAGTAACGGTTAAAAAAAGCGTGTGTTTTTCACGTCTGGATGTGGTGCGGCGGCGCCCCGTTTACAACATTTTTGCTGTGGGGAAATGGGCTTTTCTGTAGGATTGAACCTACACACGCACCTCGCCAATTCCTACATACGGAACGGTGCCTACATTGCGCCCCGCGGGCGCAGACCGCGGCCGCAGCCGGCAACTGCGGGCCGCAATCTGGACACATATTGCGATGACAGACCCCACCTCATGCGCGACCGATGCCGCTCCCGCCGGCGATGCACCCACCGCCGGCTCCGGCATGCGGGCCTGGCTTAAAACCACGGCGACCCGCCTGCGCGACTGGCTGACCATACAAAGCCTGGCCATGAAGCTCACGGTATTGGGCGTGGCGCTGATGATTCCGGCAAGCGCGTATTACGCCTGGTCCACCTTGGAACGGCAGGAAAAGCTGAGCCTGGAGGTCAAAGCGATGGCGGCCACGGGCCAAGGCGCCGAGGCGGCCTGGGCTTACAACACCACGTTGCCGGTGGTCTTTGGGAGCGGCTCGGTGCTGAGCTTTCTCGAGACCCACCCGGTCGCGCGCATCACCATCATTTACCGCCCGATTCTCTGGACCGTTTCCGAACGCTTTGTGCTGGTCGAGTCGGAGGGCCGGCAGTACGCCTATTACCCCTCGGACATGGAGACCAAGATCCTGGCCGACAAGGCCGTGACGGCGCCCTGGGGCGGCAAGCTGGCTTTTGTGCCGCAGGCCGCGCTTGACGGCGCCAGCAAGGACATGCTGGCGCGCCTTGAGCAGCGTTTCGGCGAGGCGCGTCCGCAATCCGAGCAGGACGCCTGGAAAGGCGGCGCCAGCGCGCTGGTGTCCGCCGCGCTGACCGTGGGCCTGCTGGCCTTTCTGTGGTTCCAGGTCGGCGGGCAACGGAAGGCCCTCAAGTTCATTTCCCCGCAGCAAATCAGCGGAGACCTGGAAGACCTGGTCGGCATGGACGACATCAAGGCCGAGGTCGCGCAAATCCGCGACCAGTACGAACGCCGCCTTGAATATGCGGCGTATGGCGTGAACAAGCCCTTCAATGTGATGTTCAGCGGCCCGGCGGGCACCGGCAAGACCAAGCTGGCCAGCTACCTGGCCAAGGAGCTGAACCTGCCGATTCTTTTCCATTCGGCCGCCAACCTGGAAACCGGTTATGTCGCCGGCGGCTCCAACACCTTGTCGCGCATCCTGGCGCTGGCCACGCGGCGCAAGCGCTGCATCGTCTTCCTCGACGAGGCGCAAGATCTTTTCATGCGGCGCGGCGGCAACCGGAAATACGACGACGACACGCAGAACATGCTGCTGGCCATCCTGGACGGCGTGCGGACCAAGTCGGATGCCGAAATCATCTGGATCGTGGCGTCCAATTTCAATTCGGCCAACCTGCAGATGGACGAGGCCATGCTCCGCCGCTTCCAGATGAAGGTCGACTTCCGCATGCCCAACCAGCAGGAGCGCCTGGCCATCACCGGCCACTACCTGCGTCAGCGCGCGGAAAAGGTGCTGCCGGATATGGACCTGCGGCATTTTGTGGAATTGACGGAGGGTTGCAGCCCGGCGGACCTCGAGACCATGGTCAACCAGGCCGGCATCATCGCCGTGCAGTCGGGCCAGATGATAGGCGCGCACACCCTGATGCAGGCCGCCGAGCGTGTGCTGGTGGGCAACGTCAACGACAACACCACCAAGGAGCGCGAGCGGGACCGGCGCATCATCGCCGTGCATGAGTGGGGCCACTTCCTGATGGACTTTCACCACCAGCGCAAGTTGGCAGGCGGCAACTGGGATGCCCTGCAAGCCGACATGAACACCATCAAGATTTCACTCAAAGCCAATCCGCGCAACAACGCGCTGGGCTTTGTACTGCACAAGCAGGACAGCAATCTCCTCAAGACCAAAGGCGACATGGAGCATGAAGTGCGCGTGCTGCTGGGCGGCATGGCCAATGAAGAGCTTTTCTTCGGAGAGGACGGCACCACGGGCGGCGCCCACAACGACATCACGCGCGTGACGCGGCTACTGCACCATGCGGTGGCTGAAATGGGCATGTACCGCAAGACCCGGCTGAACTATGCCGCGCTCGTCAAGGACGGCGGCACGGCCCCGCCGGACGAGGAAACACGCAGCATCATGGAAGCCCAGAGCGAACGGCTTTTCAGCGAAACCAAGGCTGTCCTGGCGCAATACACCGGACTGACGGAGCACCTGACCGGCTGCCTGATGCGATCCGGCGAGATGACGCTCAGCGAAGCGCTGAGCGAGATTCGCCGCTTTGAATTCCTCGCGGCGCCGGCGTTGCTGCAGGCTGGGCAAGGGGCGGGCCAGCTGATGCCGGCTTGACCGGCTGGCGGCGACGCCGCGGCAGCCTTGCTGTGTGCGTACAAAGAATAAGCCCTGCAGTGCAGGGCTTTTTGCTTGGGGCCGTAGCCGCTTTATCCGGCTAGCGGGAAGCGGGTGCAGCCGGCGTTGGCGTGGCAGCTGCGGCGGGCGCTTGCGTGGGCGCCGGGGCCGGCATGGCCGGCGCCGTGGGAGTGGCGGCCGGTGCGCTCACGGCGGCGGGTTCGGCCATGGGAGCGCTGGGCGCGGCTTGCGCGGCGCCGCCGTGGAACTTCATCACCAGCGGCACGATCAGCAGCGCCACGATGTTGATGATCTTGATCAGCGGGTTCACGGCCGGGCCGGCAGTGTCCTTGTAGGGGTCACCCACGGTGTCGCCGGTCACGGCGGCCTTGTGCGCCTCCGAGCCCTTGCCGCCGTGGTTGCCGTCTTCGATGTACTTCTTGGCATTGTCCCAGGCGCCGCCGCCGGTGCACATGGAGATTGCGACAAAGAGGCCGGTCACGATGGTACCCATCAGCAGGCCGCCCAGGGCTTGCGGGCCGAGCGCCAGGCCGACCACGATGGGCACGACCACGGGCAGCAGCGAGGGGATCATCATTTCCTTGATGGCGGCCGTGGTCAGCATGTCGACGGCGGTGTCGTACTCGGGCTTGCCGGTGCCGTCCATGATGCCCTTGATGTCGCGGAACTGGCGGCGCACTTCAACCACCACGGCGCCAGCGGCGCGGCCGACGGCTTCCATGGCCATGGCGCCGAACAGGTAGGGAATCAGGCCGCCGATAAAGAGGCCGACGATGACCTTGGGGTTGCTCAGGTCGAAGGTGATCACGCTGCCATAGGCTTCGAGCTTGTGCGTGTAGTCGGCGAACAGCACCAGCGCGGCCAGGCCGGCGGAGCCGATGGCATAACCTTTGGTCACGGCCTTGGTGGTGTTGCCCACGGCGTCCAGCGGGTCGGTGATGTCGCGCACGCTGCTGGGCAGCTCGGCCATCTCGGCGATGCCGCCGGCGTTGTCGGTGATAGGGCCGTAGGCGTCCAGCGCGACCACGATGCCGGCCATGCTCAGCATGGAGGTGGCGGCAATCGCGATGCCGTAGAGGCCCGCGAGCCCGTAAGCCGTCAGGATGGCGATACACACAAAGATCACGGGCCATGCGGTGGAGCGCATGGACACGCCCAGGCCGGCAATGATGTTGGTGCCGTGGCCGGTGGTGGAGGCTTGCGCGATGTGCTGCACGGGTTTGTATTGCGTGCCGGTGTAGTACTCGGTCACCCAGCAGAGCGCGCCGGTCAGGACCAGGCCGACCGCGCAGGCGCCGAACAGGCGCATCTGGGTGCCGGTGGCCGTCACGGCGTCGTCGGGCATCAGCCACTTGGTGACGAAGAAAAAGGCGATGAGCGACAGCACGCCGGCGATCGCCAGGCCCTTGTAGAGGGCCGGCATCACGTTCTTCATGCCGGGCGAGGCCTTGACGAAGAAGCAGCCGATGATGGAGGCGATGATGGACACGCCGCCCAGCGCCAGCGGATACACCGCGGCGGTGGCGCCCGCGCTGGACAGCAACAGGGCGCCCAGCACCATGGTGGCGATCAGCGTGACCGCGTAGGTTTCAAACAGGTCGGCGGCCATGCCGGCGCAGTCGCCCACGTTGTCGCCGACATTGTCGGCAATCACCGCCGGGTTGCGCGGGTCGTCTTCGGGGATGCCGGCCTCGACCTTGCCCACCAGGTCGGCGCCGACGTCGGCGCCCTTGGTGAAGATGCCGCCACCGAGCCGGGCGAAGATGGAGATCAGCGAGGAGCCGAAGGCAAAGCCGATCAGCGGATTCAGCAGGTTGGCCAGCTTCAGGTCAGGCGTGTAGTTGCCGTTGCCCACCAGAAACCAGTAAAAACCGGTCACGCCCAGCAGTCCCAGGCCCACCACCAGCATGCCGGTGATGGCGCCGCCGCGGAAGGCGACGTCCAGGGCGGGGCCTATGCCCTTGGTGGCGGCTTGCGCGGTGCGCACGTTGGCGCGCACCGAGACGTTCATGCCGATAAAGCCGCAGGCGCCCGAGAGCACCGCGCCGACGACGAAGCCGATGGCGGTCTTGCCGTCAAGAAAGAAGCCGATGAGCACCGTGAGGACGACGCCGACGATGGCGATGGTTTTGTATTGCCGCGCAAGGTAAGCGGCGGCGCCGGTCTGGATGGCGGCTGCAATCTCCTGCATGCGCGCATTGCCTGCGTCCTGGGAAAGAATCCAGCTGCGTGCCCAGATGCCGTACCCGACGGCGATCAGTCCGCAGACCAGCGCAAGAATGAGCGCCGAGTTGCCTGTCATAGCTGACATTGAAATTCTCCTACGTTGTTTTTCGCTTGGAGGGGGTGCCACGCGAGCGGTGCCCCCGCTGCGTTGCTTCCTCGTTGCTTGTGTCACGCTTGGAGACAAGGTCGATTGGCCAACTCGCGAAATTTAACGCGAAAACATGACAAGTTCGCGATGCGTAAGCCCTGAATCAGTAAAATGAGGGTAAATACCGAGCTGCAGGTAGCCGCTAGTTATTACTCCTGGCGCGGCCAAGCGCTTATTCACGTGGTGTGAAGCCTTTCATTTCATTTCTTTCTCTTCAACACAAACCTCAAGCGACCATGTCCCTCGATAAAGTTTCTCCCGGTAAAAACGTTCCCGAATCCTTTAACGTGATCATCGAAATCCCGATGAACGCCGACCCGGTGAAGTACGAGGTGGACAAGGAGTCCGGTGCGATTTTTGTGGACCGCTTCATGAGCACGTCCATGCACTACCCGACCAACTACGGCTATGTGCCCAAGACCATCAGCGGCGACGGCGACCCGGTCGACGTGCTGGTGATTACACCGGTGCCGCTGATCCCCGGCGTGGTGGTGACCTGCCGCGCCATCGGCATCCTGAAGATGGAAGACGAAGCCGGCGAAGACGGCAAGGTGCTGGCCGTGCCCATCGACAAGAAATGCTCGCTCTACACCCAGTGGCAAAAGCCCGAAGACATGAACCCGCTGCGCCTGAAGACCATCTCCCACTTCTTTGAGCACTACAAGGACCTGGAAGAAGGCAAGTGGGTCAAGGTGTTGGGTTGGGAAGGCCCGGACGCGGCCAAGAAGGAAATCACCGACGGCATCGCCAACTACGCCAAGGGCTGAAGCTTTCGGGGCTCCAACAAAAAAGCGCCTGCAGGTTTTCCTGCAGGCGCTTTTTTCATTCCGTCGCCGCGGTGTTAAGTCGCCTGGGCCGGTTCCGGATAAACCAGGCCGTGGAGCCGTCCCTTGTCCTCGCGCGCGAAGGGCTTCCATTGGCCTTCGGGCTGGGCCAGCCGGTCGGCCACGGCCCACCAGGCGCTGGGGTTCACGCCCATGCCGATATGGCTGGCCAGCACCTCGATGTTCTCGGTTTGCGGATTGGCGGCGCTGGGCGCCTGGATGCTGGCCTGCCAGGCCACCACGCCGTCGCTGCGCGAATAAATGCTGGTGGTCGGTACGGGCGGGGCGGCGGGCAGGTCGTAGTTGTCGGATTCACGCTCCACGCTGCGGCCGCTGGTGAGCTCATAAATGCGCCAGGCATTGGTGGCCTTGTGCGAGCCCGCGAAGGGCGTGCCCAGCGTGATCACGCAGCGCACCTTGTCCGGCATTTCCTTGGCCAGCTCGCGCGCATAGACGCCGCCCAGGCTCCAGCCGATCAGGCTGACTTTGCGGCCCGTGGCCTCAAAAGTGCGGCTGAGGCTGTCGCGGGCCTCTTCGAGCACGCCGGCGCGCGGGCCGAAGTTAAAACCTTGTTCCCAGCCCCAGGGTTTGTAGTTGAGCGATTGCAGGTAGTGGCGCAACGGCACGGTGGTGGCGTCGTTGGCCGAGAGGCCGGGGAACACCATGACGGCATGGCCGTCGCCGCGCGGCGCGCGGGCCAGCAGCGGCCAGGCGGGCAGCAGGGCGCCGAATTCCCAGAATGCGCGCAACTCGAGTGCAAGCAGCCAGGCGCTGGGCGGAACATCGTGCGGGGCTGGTTTTTGGGAGTCTTGAAAGGCGGAAGAATTTCGCTTGGATGACGGGCTTGCCATGGCGTGGGGCATTGATTGTCTTTTGGAGTTCTGACTCAAACAGTATGGAGGCGCTTACGCTTGTTTACAGAGGGAGGCGCCTCTAACTTTGGCGGCCGCGCGCGGGATTTCGTCACGTTCGTGACAGCGGCCTTGCGGGTTTTTACCGGGAGCGCCTTGCGGGGGGCCTTTTTCGCCGCGGGCTTGGCTGGTTTTTGAGGCGCAACAGCGACAGGCGCCGCGCTGGCCATCAAGGACTGCGCCTCGGTGAAGGCCTCTTCGATCGCCCTGGCCAGGTCTTTGGCATGCGGCAGCGCCTTCTTGTCGGCAATGATGCCGAAATCCACATGGCCGGCGTAGGTCTGGATGGTGATGTTGAGCGCCAGGCCGTGCAGGATGATGGACAGCGGGTGGAAGGTCAGGAACCTGGCGCCGGCCAGGTACAACGGAACCGGAGGGCCCGGCACGTTGGAAATCGCCAGGTTGGCGACCATGGGCAGCCGGCTGGCCATGCCGCTTTTGCCATAGGCATTGAGCGCCATTTTGGCGGCCCCCCCTACCAGCCAGGGCGCCAGCAGCGAAGGGTAGTCGGTCGGTAGCAGGCCCTTGAGGTTTTGCATGGAGGTCTTGACCTTGGCGGTGGAGGCCATGATGGCGTTCATGCGCTTGAGCGGATGTGCCAGGTGCGTGCCGAGTTCAACCAGGCTCATGCTGACCTGGTTGCCCAGGTTGCTGGCATCGGTGGCGCCGGCTTCGCGCAGCGACACCGGCATGGCGGCCACCAGCGATTTTTTCGGCAGGCTGTGGTGCTGCGTGAGGTAGTTGCGCAGCGCGGTCGAGCAGATCCACAGCACCATGTCGTTGAACGAGCCGCCCACCGCCTTGCCCATGGCCTTGGTCTCGCCCAGCGGGATGGTGGCGGTGACGAACACGCGGCCGGTGCCTATGCCCGCGTTGAAGGGCGTGGGCGGCGCCAGTTTCATGGGCATCTTGGGCTTGACGCCTGTGGCCGAGCTGCCCATGGACTGTTTGGCCAGCGTGCTGCCGAAGGTGCTGGCCGCGGCGGGCAGCGACTTGGCGACCTTGGCCAGCTGGCCCAGCGAGCTGGAAAACACCGAGCCGATCATCTTGCCCAGCTTGAGGTCGGACTCCAGCTTGCGGCGCCGTTCAGGGTCGGGGGGCGCCACCTCGCGCGGCGTCGGGCTCAGGTCCAGCATGGCATTGGCCAGCATGACGCCGCCCTTGCCGTCGAGCGCGGCATGGTGGATCTTGGAGAAAAAGCCCGCCACGATGCCGCCGCCCTGGGATTCGGGCAACTGGATGCGGTCGAAGATATAGAACTCCCAAAGCGGGTAGTCTCGGTCTATGACCTCGCCATGCAACTGGGCGCAGAGCTTGTGCACCTCGGCCAGCGTCATGGGGGCCGCGCCTTTTTTGGTGGAGTCGGCCCGGCGGATGTGGAAATCGATGTCGACCGAATCGGCCTCCACCCAGAGCGGGTGGCCCAGGTCCAGTGGCATGAACACCAGCTTGCGGCTGAACACCGGCGCCAGGTGCATGCGTTTGCCGATGTGGGTTTTGACGGCCTTGTGGAAGCTGCCTTTGAAGCCCGCCGGCAATTCGCACAGATTGAGCGAGCCCACATGCATGGGCATTTCAGGGGTTTCGAGGTAGAGAAAGGTCGCGTCCAGGCCGGTCAGGGATTTCATGGTTATTGTCTCCGTGGGGAGACCTTAACCGAGCGGGCGTGGGCGCGGCACTAGGGTTTGCCGTAGCTGAGCGTGTCGCGCCGGGCTCAGCGTACGACTGTGATTGCGTTCAAGCTTCGCAGTCGCCCAGCATGCCTTGCTCATCGTCATTGAGCCCGGCGACAGGCGTTGCCTTGGCCAGCGCCATCCAGACACCCAGCGGCAAGGACTGCCGCGCACGCCGCGGCGCCGCGCGAACGACGGCCAGGCGATGGTTTTCCATCAGCATCACGCCGCATTCGAGCGGGATTTCATCCGCTGCGCCTATGGGCCGGCCTTTGGCATCGCAGCCCAGCACGTACCAGCATTCGCCGCCCAGGTCCAGGTAGGCGGCGCGTTTTTCGGGGCGGCGCAAGTCACCCAGCAGGTCGGAGCGATGCACCTTGATCTCATGGACGATGGGATCCACGTACTCCTGCACCGTGGTGTTGCGGATGGAAAACACGTCGGGCCTGACGATGCCCCAGCGCGCCTTGCCGCCTTCGGTGTCCGGCGGCAGTTGCGCTCGCAAGCCCAGGCCGCGCCAGGCGATGCGGCCGGCGCGCACCATTTCACACGCCACCTGCTCGACCAGTGCTTCATGCTTGGACAGGGCCGAGCGGTTGCGCAGCAGCGTGGCCGCCAGGTAGGCAATGCCCGCATCGGTGACGCGCAAGGTCTCATGGCCCGCGGGGCCGGCCACGCGCTGCAGCATGCCGGTGGCGAGCAGTTCGATTTCCAGCAGGTCCTGGCAGGGCCAGCCTGCGGAGCGATAGACCTCGCGCAGGCGGCGAGCGTGGGGGCGGCCCAGCGGCGGCGGGTTTTCGAGGGCGCTGTCGTTGGCGGCGGGCGCCGTGCCTGCCGGGGCGCTGGAAAGCGGGATGGCGGCGCTGCTCATGGTACGGAGGGCGGCATGGTGGGATTTCAGAGCGGAAGAATCTCGAAGCGCGCGTTGTCCAGGTTGTCACCCAGCGGCCTCATGGCGGCCAGGATCGCGTCGGTCTCGGCGTTCTGCCACAGCGCGATGACCTGCTCTTCCGCCTCGGAGGCTCCTTCCAGCGGCAGGCCTTCACTCAGGGTCTGCGCCAGCATGTAGGCCTGCAGCGAAGGCAGCACGTATTCCGGCCCGCCCACGGCGAATTCAAGCGCCATGCGAAAGCGCAGTTCGGCGGCGGCACGCTGTTCGGCGCTGAGGGTGGGGCACTCGACCAGGTTGACCTTGTACTGGCTCTGGAATGTGGGATTTGTGTTGCTCATGCGAAGCTCCTTTTGGGAGGATTTATAGCACCGCTTGCCCGAAGGACGTCCACACGGGAAAAAGACCCTGCGGCGCTGGCAACCGGAGTATCTTTTCATGCTGGAGCGGCCGGTGCTGCGCGCCTGAAGGGGTTGCGCCGTTCCAGGTCGTCCATATAACTTTCAATGCCGGCGCCCTCGCGCTCCAGGAAGCGCTCGACCGCGTCGGCGAACGAGGGATGGGCCAGCCAGTGGGCGCTGGTGGTCTTGACGGGCAACAGGGCGCGGGCCATTTTGTGCTCGCCCTGCGCACCGCCTTCAAAGCGCTGGTAGCCATGCGTGATGCACCATTCCAGCGGCTGGTAATAGCAGGCTTCGAAGTGCAGGCAGTCGACGCGGGCCAGGGCGCCCCAGTAGCGGCCGTAGGCGGTCAGCGGAGGATTGGCTGTGTCCGATGCGCCAGCCGGTGATGCGCTGACGGCGATCAGGCTGGCCGCGATGGGCCGGGGTTTGCCGCCGTCGGCCATGTGTTCGGCGATGAACAGCAGCCAGTTCTCAGGCATGGTGTCCTGCATGCGCTGGAAGAAATCACGGCTGAGGTAGGGCGCGTTGCCGTGCTCGTAATAGGTGCGTTCGTAGCAGCGGTAGAAAAAATCCCAGTCGGCCTGACTGATGTCCTTGCCCAGCGACCAGCGGAAGGTGATGCCGGCATCGTGAACCTTGCGGCGTTCCTGGCGGATTTTCTTGCGCTTTTCCTGGTTGAGTGAGGTCAGGAAATCGTCGAAATCGCGATAGTCGCTGTTTTTCCAGTGGAATTGCACTGTGTGGCGCAGCATCAGGCCGGCGTCCTGGCAAGCGGCCACGTCCTCATCGGCGGTAAAGAGCAGGTGCAGCGACGACAGGTTTTCGTCTCCGCACCAGGCGACCAGTGCCTTGACCAGCAGCGCGCGTTCAGCGGCGTTGCGCGCCAGCAGTCGGGCGCCGGGGACGGGCGTGAAGGGTACGGCGGCCACGGCCTTGGGGTAGTAGTCCAGGCCGTGCTGCTGGTAGGCATTGGCCCAGGCCCAGTCGAACACGTATTCACCGTAGGAGTGGGCCTTGAGGTAAAGCGGGCAGGCGCCGGCCAGCGAGTTGCCCTGCCAGAGGGTGACGAAGCAGGGCGTCCAGCCGGTGTCGGGGCTGGCGCTGCCGCTTTCGTGCAGTGCCGCCAGGTATTCGTGGCGCATGAAGGGGTTGGCGGCCTCGCCCGGGCTTTGCGCCGCCAGCAGGGCGTTCCACTCGGATGCATTGACCTTCAGCGGCGAATCCAGCACGCGGATGACATAATCGTTTGAGTCGTTTTTCACGTGTTTTTCGGGGTTTTACTTCTACATGCCACTCAAAATCTGCGTTGCCCAGCTGAACTATTGCGTGGGAGACATGCCGGGCAATGCGCAAAAGATCATCGAGGCGGCTCGCGCCGCCTACCAGGACGGTGTGCGGCTGGTGCTAACGCCCGAGCTGGCGATTTGCGGCTACGCGGCCGAAGACCTGTTTTTGCGCCCCTCTTTCATCCAGGCCTGTGATGATGCCGTGAATCAAGTGGCCCGCGAGCTGGCCGGGTTAAAAGGCCTGACGGTGGTGGTGGGCACACCCACCCACGGCGATAACGGCAAGGGCCTGCGCACCAAAAGCGTGGAAGTGCAGCAGCGCCACAACGCGGCACGGGTGCTGCGCGAGGGCCGTGTCATCGAAAGCTACGCCAAGCGCGAGCTGCCCAATTACCAGGTGTTCGACGAGCGCCGCTACTTCACGCCCGGCCAGGGCACCTGCGTGTTCCAGGCCGGGGAGGGCGATGAGGCCGTCAGTATAGGGCTGCTGATCTGTGAAGACGCCTGGTTCGAAGAGCCGGCACGCCTGGCCAAAGAGGCCGGCGCCGAGCTGCTGGTGGTCATCAATGCCTCGCCTTTCCATGTGGGCAAGGGCGGCGAGCGCGAGCAGATGATGCAAAACCGCTGCCTGGCCACCGGGTTGCCGCTGGTCTATGCCCACCTGGTGGGCGGGCAGGACGAAATCGTGTTTGAAGGACGTTCTTTTGCGTTGCAGGCCGACGGCGCGTTGGCCGGGCGGGCCGAAAGTTTCAGGGAAAAGCTGTTTGCCATTCGCGCCGAGCGCACGGGGGACGCTGTCACTTTGACGGCGGAAACGGCGCCCGAGCGCAGTCACGAGGCGGACCTGTGGGATGCGCTGGTGCTGGGGGTGCGCGATTACCTGGGGAAAAACGGCTTTCCGGGCGCCATCCTGGGCCTGTCGGGCGGTATCGATTCGGCCCTGGTGCTGGCGATCGCGGTGGATGCGCTGGGCGCGGACAAGGTGCGCGCGGTGATGATGCCTTCACCCTATACAGCCGACATCTCCTGGAAAGATGCGCGCGAGATGGCCGAACGCGTGAAGGTGCGCTACGACGAGATTTCCATCGTGCCCGAGTTCGAGGCCTTCAAGGCGTCCCTGGCCGGCGAGTTCAAGGGCCTGAAGGAAGACACGACCGAGGAAAACATCCAGGCGCGTATACGCGGGGTGTTTTTGATGGCGCTGTCCAACAAGTTCGGCTCCATCGTGCTGACCACCGGCAACAAGAGCGAGATGGCCACCGGCTATTGCACGCTCTACGGCGACATGGCCGGCGGCTTCGCGGTCATCAAGGATGTGCTCAAGACTTCCGTGTTCCGGCTGGCGCGCTGGCGCAATGCCAATGACCCGTATGGCACGGGCAGCAACCCGATTCCCGAACGCATCATCACGCGCCCGCCCAGCGCCGAGCTGCGTCCCGACCAGACCGACCAGGACAGCCTGCCGCCCTACGAGGTGTTGGACGCCATCCTGTCGCGCTATATGGAAAACGACGAGAGCGCCGAGGGCATCATCGCCGCCGGTTTTGACCGTGCGGTGGTGGAGCGAGTGGCGCGGCTGATCCGCATCAACGAATACAAGCGGCGGCAGGCGCCGGTGGGCATCAGGGTCACCCACAGGAGCTTTGGCAAGGATTGGCGCTATCCTATTACCAGCAAATTCCGGCAGTGATGGCCCCCACGCTCCCCCACTGCGTGTGGGTCGCTGCCCCCCGAGGGGGCCGCCCGCCTGCGGTCTGGCAAAGCCAGTCCCGCGGCTCATGCTGGTGAAGAGCCTCTTGCGACCTTCAAGTGACTTTGATGATTTTTAGAACTACCGGAGATACTCAGTGAAACAAATTACCGCCGTCCTCAAGCCTTTCAAGCTCGAAGAAGTCCGCGAGGCGCTGGCCGAATGCGGCGTGACCGGGCTGACCGTCACTGAAGTCAAGGGCTTCGGCCGCCAGAAGGGCCATACCGAGCTCTACCGCGGCGCGGAGTACGTGGTTGACTTCCTGCCCAAGGTCAAGGTCGAAGTCGTCGTGAAAACCGAGGATGTGGAGCGCTGCGTGGACGCCATCGTGCGCGCGGCGCGCACCGGCAAGATCGGCGACGGCAAGATTTTCATCACCAGCGTGGAGCGCGTGGTACGCATCCGTACGGGTGAGGAAGATGAAGCGGCAGTCTGAGAGCCGCTAAACCGTTTAAATCTGGTCGAGGCGGGTGGCGGTGGGTGTCGTGCCGGCTGCCTGCACCAGGGTTTCGAGCAGCGGCTCCGCCTCGCTGCCGGTGCGTATCAGGTCCATCAGCCAGTCGTTCATGAAGCCGGCCTTGACCGATGAGGCCAGGAAGGCCAGCAGGCTGTCGTAATAGCCACCCATGTTGAGCAGCCCGACCGGCTTGTCGTGGTAACCGAGCTGGCGCCAGGTCCAGACCTCAAAGAACTCTTCCAGCGTGCCTATGCCGCCCGGCAGGGCCAGGAATGCGTCGGCATGCTCGGCCATCAGGCGTTTGCGCTCGTGCATGTTTTCCACGATGTGCAGCTCGGTGCAGCCGGTATGGGCCCATTCCTTTTCCACCAGCGCCTTGGGAATCACGCCCACGACCCGCGCGCCCGCGGCGAGTGCCGCATCGGCCAGGATGCCCATGAGGCCGTTGCGGCCACCGCCGTAGACCAGCTGCCCGCCGTGGGTGCCTATCCATGTGCCGACGAGGGCGGCGATCGCGGCAAATTCGGGATTGGCGCCCGGGCGGGAGCCGCAATAAACGCAAAGGGAGAAGGTGGGCTTGGAGTTTTCTGTCACTGCGGTGCTGTCGTTGTTCATGCTGAAAATCGTTGAAAGAGCGCCAAGGCCCAGGTGCCTGCGCAGAGCAGCAGGCTGAGCAGGACGGCGGCGCTGCCCATGTCCTTGGCGCGCTTGGAAAGGTCGTGCCACTCGGGGCCTATGCGGTCTATGGCGGTTTCGATCCCGGTGTTGAGCAGTTCCACGATCATGATGAGGATGACCGTCCCGGCCAGCAGCACGGTTTCCACCCAGTTCCGGCCCAGCCAGAAGGCGGCCGGAATCAGCACGATGGAGGCGATGGCTTCCTGGCGAAACGCGGTTTCATGCCAGCCGGCGCGCAGGCCGGCGATGGAATAGCCCGTGGCGTGCCAGACGCGGCTCAGGCCCCTGCGGTGCTTTTGGGGGTTGACCGGCTCATCGAGGGATATCGGGGAGGCCGTAGGGGTGGATGCTGGCAGGGAGGCGGAAAGCGGGACTTGTTCGGGCATGGGGCGATTGTCGCGCAGCTTTATGGCATGTTGATGTTAGGGCTGCTCGGCCACATCATTACCGGCTGTGACCTTCGACTTTTCCTTGCGGCGGGGCTTTTCAGGCGCCACCCAGGTGATCAGCCGGGTTCCTGCCCAGGCATCGTGCCAGAACTGCTTTTGCGGATGAAAACGCGCCAGGATCGCCCAGATGGCGACCCAACCCAGCGCCAGCACGGCGCCTTCGCGGCCCGGCAGCGCCAGCATCCAGCTGACGGCCAGCGGCGGCAGGAACCATAACCAGCTCAGCACATAGCGCAGCAGGGCGCGCTTCTGGGAGATGGGGGCACCGTGGACGTCAACCACGCGGATGTTCCAGGTTTTCATCGCCAAGGTTTGGCCTTTTGCCCAGAACCAGACGAAGTAGATGCCGAAGATCACAAACACAAAAGCCTGCAGCGCGTGGCGGTTGTCCAGGGCGTTGCGGGTCTGGATCAAGGTGCTGAAGAGGTAGCCGGCCAGGAAAACCACGCCGAACATCAGCATGCCTTCGTACATCCAGCAAGCCATGCGCCTGGGGATGGACGGTATTGAGGGGGTATCGGTGGCTGTCAAATGTGTTGCTCTTCAATGCTCGCTGGCAGGGGACTGCCGGAGCGGCCAATAAATCCGGCCGGCTTGCCCGCCGGCGGTATGTCAACGCTGGGGCGTTGCGCCTGGGCCGCTGGCAGGCAGTGCCGCTGGGGCGGCTGCCACCGGGGTGGAAGCATTGATTTTAGGCGCAGCCTTGCTGCTGGCCTTGACCGGGTGCGGTGGAACCGGCGCCAGCTTCTGAGGGGCCACCGGCTTGACGGCGGTCGCGGCCCCGGCGGGCTTGGGACTGGCCTTGGCCGCCAGCTTTTGTTTTTCTTCAGGGCTGAGGGCTTGGTAGGTTTCCCATTTGGCCTTTTTCTCTTCAGGCGTGAGCTGCTTGGAGAGCTCTTTGGTCTTGCCGAAGTTCAGCCGTGCCTGGGCGCGTTGCTGGGGGCTCAGCGTGACCCATTCGTTCATGCGGCTGTGCAGGTTGGCCTGTCCTTCAGGGGGCAACGAAGGGTAATTTTTTGAGATTTCCAGCCATTTGCGTTTTTGCTGCTCGCTGGTGGTGTTCCAGCTTGAGGCCAGGGGCGCCAGCGCCTTTTGCTGCATGGGGCTGAGTTCAGCCCAAGTGGGTTTGGATGCGGTGGTTTTGGCCGGCGCGCTGGCGGCCGATTTGGCGGCGCCGGGGGCGCTGGCAGTGGCTGCGGGCTTGGTTGCTTGGGCAAAACTGAAAACCGGTAATGCCAGCAGGGCGACTGTCACGAGCCCAAGCGACAGCCATTGCAACTTCAACCGGGTTGAAGGGTCAAGAGGCAGGGGGAGGTGTCGGGCGGCTGCTGGGCGGCTCATTGGACCGTAGGGGCTTGGCGAGTCACTTTGAGGTACTGGACAAAACCGGGGTCGGCAAAGGCCGCGGGTGGGAGCTCGTCGGTGAGCAGCGCCACGTCGACTTCTGCCAACTCCTGGGCGCGGTTGTCGTTCTGAATCGAATTGATGACCAGCAGCCCCACGACCAGCGCAACAAGCGGTAACACCGAACCAATGCGTGCCCACCAGCTCAGTCCGTCGTCGGAGCCCCAGGTGAGGGCTGCGCTGGCACCGTTGCCGACGACACCGCCGGCGGTTTCGGTTTTTGCGATCTTGCGGCTGGAGACAGCCTGGAAGCGCGCGGCGCGCAAGCGCTCGGAAATGTCGTAAGGCAGGTCTGCAGCACCCGCGGACAGGTAGGAGGCGGTTTTCAGGCCAAAGCGGTCCTGGAGGATGGCGGCTCTTTTTTGTAGTGAATTAGTCATAGTTTTATACCTTTGGCGCTCAGGGCTTTGCTGAGAGCGTGAACTGCGCGTGAACAGTGCGTTTTGACACTACCCTCTGAACAGCCCATGGCGGCTGCTGTTTCAGCGACGTCCATTTCCTCCCAGTAACGCATCAGAAAGGCTTCCCGTTGACGGCCCGGCAATTCCTTTACCTGCAGTTCGATCTCATGCAATATTTGCGCCCGCTCCGTGGCATCCTGGGCGCTCTCCGTACCCTCTGAGTTGGTCAGGGTCTCTAAAGTTTCCAGAAGATCGAAATCTCCGTCTTCGCCGGACGATTCGAAGTCGCTCATATTGGAGAAAAGCGCGTTGCGGGTCTTGCGGCGGCGAAACCAGTCCAGCGTGGTGTTGGCCAGGATGCGCTGGAACAGCATGGGCAACTCGGCGGCGGGCTTGTCGCCGTAGTGCTGCGCCAGCTTCATCATGCTGTCCTGAACGATATCGAGAGCAGCTTCTTCGTCCCGGACGTGGTAAATGCTGCGCTTGAAAGCCCGTTTTTCAACGTTTTTCAGGAAATCCGAGAGTTCTTGTTCAGTTGCCAACGGTGTGGGGTTCCGGTTCGTCCAGCGCTGCAGGATGGCCGCGGTCTTCGCGGGGCCTGTGCCGATCAGCATGCATCCTGGGATGCCGCTGGAAAATTATCGCATCATGGCCGGTGCTGGCTGGCCCTTTTTGAGGCCTTGCGGCCATTGCGCAACGCGAAATGTCATAATATGCCCTGCAATTCAAAAGGCAAACGGGTCATGACTCGGCGGTTTATGTTTCCGCTTATGGTTCTGGCCTCAAGTCTCGACGCTGCTTCACAAGAGTGGGCGAAGAGGCACCCAAGGTATTTCGTTAGAGAAATTCACAAAGGTTCATCATGGAAATCTCCAAGGCGGAAATCGCTTCCGCGGCAGCAGCGTCTGCACACACAAATTCCCAGGAACTCCGCGGCGCGGAAATCCTCATCAAGTCGCTTCAGGCTGAAGGTGTCAAGTACGTCTGGGGATACCCCGGCGGTGCGGTCCTTCACATTTACGACGCCTTCTACAAGCAGGACTCGATCCAGCACATCCTGGTGCGGCATGAGCAGGCGGCCGTGCACGCGGCGGACGGCTATGCCCGTGCCACCGGCGACGTGGGCGTGGCCCTCGTCACTTCCGGACCTGGCGTGACCAACGCGGTCACCGGGATCGCGACGGCCTACATGGACAGCATCCCGATGGTGATCATCACCGGGCAGGTCCCCACCCACGCCATTGGCCTCGATGCCTTCCAGGAATGCGACACCGTCGGGATCACCCGGCCCATCGTGAAACACAACTTTCTCGTCAAGGACGCGCGGCAGATGGCCGACACCTTGAAAAAGGCCTTTCACATCGCCCGTAGCGGGCGGCCCGGCCCCGTGGTCGTGGACATTCCGAAAGACGTATCCTTCAACAAGGTTCCCTACAGCGGCCACCCGCAAACCGTGGAGATGCGCTCATACAACCCGGTTCGCAAAGGCCACGGCGGGCAGATCCGCAAGGCCCTGCAACTGCTGCTGGCGGCCAAGCGTCCTTACATCTACACCGGCGGCGGCGTGCTGCTGAGCAATGCCTCGCAGGAGTTGCGCACGCTGGTCGACATGCTGGGTTATCCCTGCACCAACACGCTGATGGGCCTGGGCGCCTATCCGGCCAGCGACAAAAAATTCCTCGGCATGCTGGGTATGCACGGCACCATCGAAGCCAATAACGCGATGCAGAACTGCGACGTGCTGCTGGCCGTCGGCGCCCGCTTTGACGACCGTGTGATCGGCAACCCCAAGCATTTCGCGCAGAACGAGCGCAAGATCATCCACATCGATATCGACCCTTCCAGCATTTCCAAGCGCGTGCGGGTCGACATCCCCATCGTTGGCGACGTCAAGGACGTGCTGACCGAACTGATCAGCATGATCAAGGAGTCCGGCCTCAAGCCCGACGCCAACGCGCTGGGCGGCTGGTGGGACACGATCGAAGGCTGGCGCAAGCGCGACTGCATGAAATACAGCATGGGTAAGGGCGACGTCATCAAGCCCCAGCATGTGGTCGAAACCCTCTGGAACCTGACCAAAGACGCCGACACCTACATCACGTCGGACGTGGGCCAGCACCAGATGTGGGCCGCGCAGTACTACAAGTTCGACGAGCCGCGCCGCTGGATCAATTCGGGCGGCCTGGGCACCATGGGCGTCGGCATTCCCTACGCCATGGGCATCAAGCTGGCCAAGCCCGACTCGGAAGTGTTCTGCATCACGGGCGAAGGCTCGGTGCAGATGTGCATCCAGGAGCTTTCCACCTGCCTGCAGTACAACACGCCGATCAAGATCGTGTCGCTGAACAACCGTTACCTGGGCATGGTTCGCCAGTGGCAGGAAGTCGAATACGCAGGCCGCTACAGCAGCAGCTACATGGACGCGCTGCCCAATTTCGTGAAGCTGGCCGAGGCTTATGGGCACGTCGGCATGCTGATCGAAAAGCCGCAGGACGTGGAACCGGCGTTGCGCGAGGCGCGCAAGCTCAAGGACCGCACGGTGTTCATGGATTTCCGCACGGACCCGACCGAAAACGTGTTCCCGATGGTGCAAGCCGGCAAGGGCATTACCGAGATGCTGCTGGGGTCGGAAGATCTCTAGGCCTCAGGCCGCCGCACACCCATTCATTCACCGTCACCTGACGAATCTATTGCCCGCCGAGCCTGCGCATTACCGTGCGCAGGGGAGGGCGGCGAAAAGAGGAATCTTCTTATGAAACACATCATTGCAGTTTTGCTGGAAAACGAGCCGGGCGCTCTTTCCCGCGTGGTCGGCCTGTTTTCGGCGCGCGGCTACAACATCGAAAGCCTGACCGTCGCACCGACCGAGGACCCGAGCCTGTCGCGCATGACGATACAGACCACGGGCTCCGACGACGTCATCGAGCAGATCACCAAGCACCTGAACCGCTTGATCGAAGTGGTCAAGGTAGTGGACCTGACCGAGGGCGCCTACACCGAGCGCGAGCTCATGATGGTCAAGGTGCGCGCGGTCGGCAAGGAGCGCGAAGAGATGAAGCGCATGGCTGATATATTCCGCGGGCGCATTATCGACGTTACCGAGAAAAGCTACACCATAGAGCTGACCGGCGACCAGTCCAAGAACGATGCTTTCCTGGAGGCCATAGACCGCAGCGCGATCCTGGAGACGGTGCGAACCGGCTCCAGCGGCATCGGCCGCGGCGAGCGGATTTTGCGGGTTTGATTTAAGTCGTCCGTGCGCGCGTTTCGACAGGCTCAACGCGAACGGATTTTGAGTGGCGATATGCGTTTACCGTTCGCCCTGAGCCTGTCGAAGGGCATTTTCGCCAATACCTATTCTGGAGAGAAAAATGAAAGTTTTTTACGACAAAGATTGTGATTTGAGCCTGATCAAGGGCAAGACAGTCGCCATCATCGGCTACGGCAGCCAGGGCCATGCCCATGCGCAAAACCTGAACGACAGCGGCGTGAAAGTGGTCGTCGGCCTGCGCAAGGGCGGCGCTTCCTGGCCCAAGGTCGAAAAGGCGGGCCTGAAGGTCGCCGAAGTCGCTGACGCGGTCAAAGCCGCCGACGTGGTCATGATCCTGCTGCCCGACGAGCAGATCGGCGCGGTCTACAAGAACGACGTGGCCCCCAACATCAAGCAGGGCGCTTCCCTGGTGTTCGCCCACGGTTTCAACGTGCACTACGGCGCCGTGATTCCCCGCGCCGACCTCGACGTCTGGATGGTCGCTCCCAAGGCTCCCGGCCACACGGTGCGCAACACCTATGCCCAGGGCGGCGGTGTGCCTCACCTGGTCGCCGTGCACCAGGACAAGTCCGGCAAGGCCCGCGACCTGGCCCTGAGCTACGCCATGGCCAATGGCGGCGGCAAAGCCGGCATCATTGAAACCAACTTCCGCGAAGAAACCGAAACCGACCTGTTCGGCGAGCAGGCCGTTCTGTGCGGCGGCACCGTCGAACTGATCAAGGCCGGCTTCGAAACGCTGGTGGAAGCCGGCTACGCGCCTGAAATGGCGTACTTTGAATGCCTGCACGAACTCAAGCTGATCGTCGACCTGATCTATGAAGGCGGCATCGCCAACATGAACTACTCGATCTCGAACAACGCCGAGTACGGCGAGTACGTGACGGGCCCCAACATCGTGACTTCGGCCACGAAGGACGCCATGCGCAAGTGCCTGAAAGACATCCAGACCGGTGAATACGCCAAGAGCTTCCTGGTGGAAAACCAGGCCGGTGCACCAACCCTGCTGAGCCGCCGCCGCTTGAATTCCGAGCACCAGATTGAAATCGTGGGCGAAAAACTCCGCGCCATGATGCCCTGGATCGCCAAAAACAAGCTGGTTGACCAGACCCGCAACTGATGTAGGCGCCCGTCAGGGCCTTGTCCTGCAAAAAGCCGCGCAAACTTCCTGCGCGGCTTTTTTACTGGCGGGAGCAAATTCGAGAGTGATTCGCGCCATGTGGGCATTTTTCGGTGCCGATCTTGGTATCCTTGGCGCCTTGAGCCGGCAATTGCCTGCCCCAGGCGGAGTGGACCGGCTCCTCGGTGGTGTCCTCGGATGCTATGAATTTAATAGCTGTTTGCGCGCACCAGTTGTGCTTCAGGAGTATTTTTATGCATGATGGCGAAGAGTCCGCGGGCAACAACCCGACGGTGATGGTACGCAAGCGCCGCAAGGGCATTTACATATTGCCCAACCTGTTTACGCTGGCCGCCCTGTTTGGCGGCTTCTACGCCATCGTCATGGCCATGAACGGGCGCTTCGACCAGGCCGCCATCGGCGTGTTTTGTGCCATGGTGCTCGACAGCCTTGACGGCCGCGTCGCCCGCATGACCAACACACAGAGCGCTTTCGGCGAGCAGATGGACTCGCTCTCGGACATGGTGTCCTTCGGCGCCGCGCCGGCCCTGATCGCCTACGTTTGGGCCCTGACCAGCCTGGGGCGCTGGGGCTGGATAGGCGCATTTGTGTACTGCGCCTGTGCCGCGCTGCGCCTGGCCCGTTTCAACGTGAACACGGCGGTGGTCGACAAGCGTTTCTTCCAGGGCCTGCCGTCCCCCGCGGCAGCGGCCCTGGTAGCCGGGTTTATCTGGTTGATGACCGACGCCGGTATCAGCGGAATGGAGGTACGCTGGGTCACCTTCGGCCTTACGCTTTATGCGGGCCTCACCATGGTCACCAACGTGCCGTTCTACAGTTTCAAGGACGTGCAGATGAAACGCAGCGTGCCTTTCGCGGCCATCGTGCTGATTGCGCTCGGGATCGCCGTCATCAACATCCATCCGCCGACCGTCATGTTCGGCCTGTTCGTTCTTTATGGCTTTTCGGGCTATGTGCTGTATGGCTGGCGCAAGGCCAAGGGCCAGCAGACCAGCGTGATCTCGACCTCCACCGACGAGCCGGACGAGCGCGGCCTCCACAAATAATTGTGGTACATTGACCGGATGAAACGAATTTCGCTAGCACTACTGCTATCTGCCAACGGGCGGAGACGGTAGCGCACGCGTACACCTGATTCAACGGCCCGTTTGCACCAGCAACGGGCCGTTTTTTCTTGGGGTTGCTGGTTTTTGATTCGAGAGGAAAACCATGTTGAAGCAACCCAGCAGCAAGTACCCCGCTTTCGCACCCATTGCCTTGCAAGGCCGCACCTGGCCCGACGCTGTTCTGACACAAGCGCCTGTCTGGCTCAGCACCGACCTGCGCGACGGCAACCAGGCGCTGATTGAGCCTATGGACATTGCGCGCAAGCTGCGGATGTACGGACAGTTGCTGCGGATCGGTTTCAAGGAGATCGAGGTTGGTTTTCCGGCTGCATCGCAGGTTGAGTTCGATTTCGTACGCCACCTGATCGACAACGACATGGTTCCCGACGATGTCACGCTCCAGGTGATGACGCCCGCCAAGGAGCCGTTGATACGGCGCACGATGGAAGCGGTGGTGGGCGCCAGGCGAGTGATCGTGCATTTGTACAACGCCACCTCGCCCTTGATGCGGGAGGTAGTCCTGGGAATGAATCCGGACCAGATCGTCGAGTTGGCCACCAGCCATGCTCGGCTGATTCAGGATCTGGCGCATGCTCAACCCGACACGCAGTGGACTTTCCAGTATTCGCCCGAACACTTTTCCGGCACGGAGTTGGCATTTTCCAGGCGAGTGGTCGATGCCGTCACCGAAGTGTGGCAGCCCACGGCCGACCATCCTTGCATCATCAACCTGCCAACCACCGTTGAGCATTCAACGCCCAACGTTTTTGCCGACATGATCGAGTGGATGCATCGGCACATCGCAAGGCGAGACTCGGTGGTGTTGTCGGTACATCCCCACAATGATCGCGGTACCGGTGTGGCGGCGGCTGAATTGGCGTTGATGGCCGGCGCGCAGCGCGTAGAAGGCTGCCTGTTTGGCAACGGTGAACGCACCGGCAACCTCGACATCGTCAATGTGGCACTCAACCTGTACACCCAGGGTGTGGCGCCTAATCTTGACTTCTCCAATATCGACGAGATCCGCCGTACGGTGGAGCATTGCAACCAGTTGCCGGTGCACCCGCGCCATCCCTATGTCGGCGAGCTGGTCTACACCTCGTTTTCAGGTACGCATCAGGACGCCATCAAAAAAGCGTTCGCCGTTCAAAAGGAGGATGCCGCCTGGGCGGTCCCCTATCTGCCCATCGACCCCAAAGATCTGGGACGCAGCTATGAGGCGGTGATTCGCGTCAACAGCCAGTCGGGCAAAGGCGGCATCGCGTATTTGCTGGAAAGCGAATACGGCCTCGAATTACCGCGCCGCCTGCAGATCGAGTTCAGCCAGGCCGTCCAAGCCGTTATGGACAACGCGGGCAAGGAGTTGACGGCACAAGACCTGTGGCAGTTGTTCGAAGAGGAATACGGTTTGGCCAGCACCAAGGCACCTCAGGTGCAGCAAGCCGTATCGGCGGGTGGCGTGGCCTTGACGGCGCAGGTGCAAATGGCCGGTGCAACGCAACAGATTACGGGGCAGGGCGCTGGGCCCATTGAGGCCTTCGTGAACGGCTTGAACGAGGCGCTGGGCACGACGGTACGCGTGCTGGACTACCATGAGCACGCCCTGGGCTCGGGGGCCGATGCCCGCGCTGTGGCCTACCTTGAGCTGCGCATCGACGAACGGCATACGGTGTTTGGCGTCGGCATGGACGCGAACATCGTCTTGGCTTCCTTCAAGGGAATCCTGTCTGGATGGCAGCGTGCGCAAATGCGCGCTCCTTGCAGCGAAAATACGTCTTGTGCCGCTTTGGCCCCGTCCATCTAAAAATTCTTCAGGAGCCCACCATGACCGACAAACTCATTATTTTCGACACCACCCTGCGCGACGGCGAGCAGTCGCCCGGCGCGTCCATGACCCGGGATGAGAAGCTGCGGATTGCTCGCCAGCTGGAGCGCCTGAAAGTCGACGTGATCGAGGCCGGTTTTGCTGCCAGTTCCAACGGCGACTTCGAATGCGTGAAAGCCATTTCGGAAGTCATCAAGGACGCCACCGTCTGCTCGCTGGCCCGCGCCAACGACAGGGACATTTCCCGCGCCGCCGAGGCCTTGAAGCCGGCAGCCTCCGGGCGTCTGCACCTCTTTCTGGCGACCAGCGCGCTGCACATGGAAAAGAAGCTGCGCATGACGCCCGACCAGGTATTCGAGCAGGCCAAGCTCTCGGTGCGTTTTGCCAAAAACCTGATGGGCGACATCGAATTCAGCCCGGAAGACGGTTATCGCTCCGATCCGGACTTCCTGTGCCGTGTGCTGGAGGCCGTCATTAAGGAAGGCGCGACCACCATCAACGTGCCCGACACCGTGGGCTATGCCATTCCCGAGCTCTACGGCAACTTCATCAAGGACTTGCGTGAACGCATCCCCAACAGCGACAAGGCCGTCTGGTCTGTGCATTGCCACAACGATTTGGGCATGGCGGTTGCGAACTCCCTGGCCGGCGTGAAGATCGGTGGTGCGCGGCAGGTGGAATGCACCATCAACGGCCTGGGCGAGCGCGCCGGCAACTGCTCGCTGGAAGAAGTGGTGATGGCCGTCAAAACCCGCAAGGATTATTTCGGCCTTGACCTGGGTATAGACACGCAGCACATCCTGGCGGCCAGCCGCATGGTGAGCCAGACCACCGGTTTTGTGGTGCAGCCTAATAAAGCCGTGGTCGGCGCCAATGCGTTCGCGCATGCCTCGGGCATCCACCAGGACGGCGTGTTGAAGGCGCGCGATACCTATGAAATCATGCGCGCCGAGGACGTGGGCTGGAGCGCCAACAAGATCGTGCTGGGCAAGCTGAGTGGGCGTAACGCCTTCAAGCAGCGCTTGCTGGAGCTCGGTGTTTCGATGGAAAGCGAGGCGGATATCAACAACGCCTTCGCCAAGTTCAAGGAACTCGCGGACCGCAAAAGCGAGATCTTCGACGAAGACATCCTGGCGCTGGCCAGCGATGAAAGCGCTTCCCATGACAACGAGCAGTACGGCTTTGTGTCCCTGTCGCAACACAGCGAAACCGGCGAGCGCCCCCAGGCCAGCGTCGTGTTCACGGTGGCCGGCAAGGAAGTCAAAGGCGAGTCCGACGGCAACGGCCCCGTGGACGCCTCCCTCAAGGCCATCGAATCACATGTCAAAAGCGGTGCCGAGATGGTGCTTTACTCCGTGAACGCCATCAGCGGTTCTACGGAAAGCCAGGGGGAGGTGACGGTGCGCCTGCAGAACAGCGGGCGGGTGGTCAACGGCGTGGGGGCCGACCCGGACATCGTGGTGGCGTCCGCCAAAGCCTATTTGAGCGCCTTGAACAAACTCCAAAGTAAAGCCGACCGGGTTGCCGCGCAGGGATAATGTAACAAGTCGGAAAATAAAATCCTTTATATTCAATGACTTAGCGTTGGGTCTGAGTGCGGATAGGGCTTTGAGCGTTAAAAATCGCACAAGTGAGTGTGTTTTTAGGAAAGTCACGCAAGTTTTTGATATTGCGTGACTTTTTCTATTTGTATACACTCCAGCCATCCCACCCATTGCAATCCCCACGCAGGCAATATTCACCATGTCTCATCAGATTTTCAATCGCGCATTAAAAATCGTTGGATTCGTGGCTCTGATAGCCGCCTTTGCAGTGCCCGCCGCCAATGCGGCGACCGCCAAAAACACCATTGTCAAAAAGCAGCACGCTTCGTCCAAAGCGTCCGCCTCCAAAAAAATTGTCTCCACGCGCAAGAGCGTACGTTTTGTTGCAGGTACAAAACGCAGAAGCATCATTCGCGCGTCCATTCCCGCCAAACCTTCGTTTGGTCAGATTGCTGGTTTGCACGGCTCGCAGGATCCTCTTGAGCTCAAGTCCAGCGTCGCGCTGGTGATCGACCAGGACACACGTGAAGTGCTGTTCAGCAAAAACGACCATGCTGTATTGCCGATTGCATCCCTCACCAAACTGATGACCGGCGTCATTGTCAGCGGCGCCAAGCTGCCCATGGACGAACTGATCACCATCACGCAGGATGACGTGGACACCGAAAAGGGCAGCAGCTCGCGCCTCAAGGTCGGCACCACGCTGACCCGCGGTGAACTGCTTCACCTGGCCCTGATGTCCAGCGAAAACCGTGCGGCGCACGCCCTGGGCCGCACCTATCCCGGCGGCATGGGCACTTTCGTGAGCCTGATGAATGCCAAGGCCAAGATGCTGGGCATGACCGACACCAGCTATGTCGAGCCCACCGGCCTGTCCAGCCGCAACCAGTCGAGCGCGCAGGACCTCGCGACATTGGTCAATGCGGCCCATGGCGACCCCATGCTGCGAGAGCTATCGACCTCCACCGGTTATCAGGTGGCCGTCGGTAGCCGTACGCTGCAGTACAACAACACCAACCGCCTCGTAAAAAATCCCGAGTGGGACATCGGCCTGCAGAAAACCGGCTATATCTCCGAAGCCGGCCAATGCCTGGTCATGCAGACCAAGATCGCGGGCCGCAAGCTGATCATGGTGTTCCTGGATTCCGCCGGCAAGCTGAGCCGCCTGGGCGACGCAGAGCGTGTGCGCCGCTGGGTGGAGTCCAACCCCGTGAGCACCGAGCCCAAGCTCAACGTCAGCGCCTCCGCCAAGCAGGCAAACGGTTGAGTGTTGGCCCTTGCGGCCGCGCTCAAAAAAGCAGTCCGGTTTTATTTGGGCCTGTAGCCCAGCGCCGCTGAAATCTCATTGGCCGTTGCCTGCAATTTGGGCAGCCAGTGCTCATCAAGCCGGTCCGCCGGCGCCGAAATCGACAAGCCAGCCACCAGCTTGTTCTGGTCGTCGTAAATCCCTGCGGCCATGCAGCGCACCCCGAGTTCCAGCTCTTCGTTGTCGCGCGCGATGCCGTACTGGCGTGCCTTGGAAAGCTCGCGCTCGAGCACCGGTAATTGGGTGATGCTGTTGCGCGTCTGCCCCGAAAGCCCGGTTCGCGTCGCATAGGTGCGCAAGCGCTGGGGATCGTCAAAGGCCAGGAACAGCTTGCCCACGGACGTCAAATGCAGCGGTGCTCGGCCACCGATGGCGCGCACCACCTGCATGCCGGATCGCTCGCTGTAGGCGCGCTCCACATACACGATTTCGTCGCCCTGGCGCATGCTCAGGTTCACTGGTTGCTGGGTGATCTTGTGCAGCTCGCGCATGGGGATCAGCGCGGCGTCGCGTACGTCCAGGCGCGCCTTGACGAGGTTGCCCAGTTCCAGCAGGCGCATGCCCAGCCGGTAACTGCCGGCTGCAGGGCGGTCAACGAAACGGCCGGTAGCCAGGTCGTTCAGGATGCGGTGCGCTGTGGAAGGATGGAGGCCCGATTTTTCGCTGATTTCCTTGAGTGACAGCGCTTCCTCGCGATTCGCCAGGATTTCAAGCAGTGTGAACATTCGTTCAATGACCTGGACGGTCGGCGTGGCGGGGAGGGTGGAATCGGGCTTTTTCATGTGCAGGCTTTCTGCTACAAATTTTACCCTGTGAAATGCAAAAGCGTCTGGTGACGCTCGCGGAGGCTCAGGCTTGAGTGGGGTCGCTGTTGCCCTCTGACGTGGCGGCGGTAGGCGTTGAGGTCAGTACCCAGCGGCCGTCCATCAGCACTTCATTGGGTTTGAACCCCGCCTTGTAGTTCATCTTTGGGCTTTCGGCGATCCAGTAGCCCAAGTAGACGTAAGGCAACTCCAGGCGCCGCGCCTGCTCTATTTGCCAGAGCACGCTGTAGTTGCCGTAGCTCGCGCGGGCGTCCGGCTCATAAAAGGTGTAGACCGCCGAAATGCCGTCTTCCAGGACGTCCAGGATGGAGACCATCTTGAGTGCGCCCGGCTCGCCGTTGGGCAGGGTTTCGCGGAACTCCACCAGGCGCGAATTGACCCGGCTTTGCAGCAGGAACTGCGTGTACTGGTCAATGCTGTCATGGTCCATGCCGCCGCCCGCATGGCGGCCGTTCTGGTAGCGCAGGTAGAGCTGGTAATGCTCTGGCATGAAGCAGAGCTTGAGGATGCGTGCGTGCAGCGTGTGATGCCGGTTCCAGGCGCGGCGCTGGCTGCGGTCCGGGCTGAACAGCTCGACGGGCACCCTCAGCGGCACGCAGGCCTGGCATCCATCGCAATAGGGGCGGTAGGTGAACATTCCGCTGCGCCGGAAGCCGTTGGTCACCAGGTCCGAGTAAGCGTCGTTGTGAATCAGGTGGCTGGGCGTTGCGACCTGCGAGCGGGCCTGTTTGCCTGGCAGGTAGCTGCAGGGATAGGGCGCCGTTGCATAAAACTGCAAGGTTTGCAGAGGCAGGTCTTTGAGGTGCGTCACGGTAGGTCTGTCATTCCCGTCGTCAGAAGCTGATTCCAGTATACGGGTTTGAACTCCCAAAGGGGAGCGGTTTTGCCCACGTTCCGGGCAAGATGGGCGACAAATTCCTGCCGGGTGATTTCGCCCGCCCCCAGCGACGCCAGGTGCCGGGTATTTTGCTGGCAATCGATCATGGCCATCTCCTGGGCGCGGCAAAAAGCAACGAGTGCCGCCAGCGCGACCTTGGAGGCATCGGTCTGGTGGGCGAACATCGATTCGCCGAACACCATGCGGCCCAGGTTGACGCAATAAAGGCCGCCGGCCAGTTCGCCGTCCACCCAGGTTTCCACGCTGTGGGCATGGCCCGCCCTGTGAAGGTTTGCATAGGCCTGCACCATGTCGGGAACAATCCAGGTGCCCGGCTGTCCGGCGCGCGGCTTGCTCGCGCAGGCATTGATGACGCGCTCGAAGGCGCTGTCAAAGCGAATTTCGCAAGCGGGCTGCGCCTGAAAGCGGGTCAGCGTTTTGCGCAGCGAGTGATGCAGTTTGAAATGCCGGGTCTGCAAGACCATGCGGGGATCGGGACTCCACCAGAGCGGGGGCTGGCCCAGGCTGAACCACGGGAAGATGCCGTGGGAATAAGCCTCGATCAGCGTGGGCACGTCCAGCGCGGCGCCAGCCGCCAGCAGGCCGGGGGCAGGGTCATGATGGCCCCAGGCTTCTTCCAGCGGCGGAAAGTTTTCGCCGGCGGCAAGCCAGGGCACGGGACGCGGTAGTTTCCCCATGGCTTAAAAGCGCATCGGCATGAAACGGTGGAAGCGGCGGGCCGGGAAGGGCATGCGCCATGGTAGCCGAGCGGATTTTGGTGGCAAGGCCGGCGAGCGATGGCGCGACCTGAGGCTCGGCTTCGCATGTTCCGGCAGCACAAAAAAATGGGCACTACAAGAGTGCCCATTTTCGGAATTAACTGGCTCCTCAACCTGGGCTCGAACCAGGGACCTACGGATTAACAGTCCGGCGCTCTACCAACTGAGCTATTGAGGAATACAGCCTTAGATTATAGCGTTAATTTTTGCGCTTTTTGAGCCCAGGACATTTCCTCTGATGGCTTCTTGTCGGTCGGGGCATCCCGGTAGCGAGCGTGGAGGTGCAATGGCACTGCCCGACGCCGAGGGCAGAGTGACGTTCTCATTGGTGATAACCTCATGCCTTACTATGCGACCCAACCAGATCGACACTCCGAGCCAGGCCCGGGTAAGCCGCAAAATCACCCATGCGATAACTTTGGCTTGTTGTACGCTCGCACTGGCTTCATGGTCGCTTTGGCAGCGATACCTGGTTGGTGCAGTCATCCTCGCCGGACTTTGCCTCATAGGGGGCGTTTTCCTTGCGATTGTCCATCGTGCAGGAAATCGCCAAACCTCGGCCACCGCTAACGGTGGTGTTGGACGCAATGGGGCGAAGACGGATTCATTGATCTCGGTCATCATCTGCAGCATTGATCCCGTCAAATATGAGCTGGTCTGCGCCAATCTCAGAGATCGTTTTGGTGATTCACCGTATGAGCTGATCGGCATCCATGATGCCAAGTCCTTGTGCGAGGGTTACAACAGAGGTGTCGCGAAAAGTCGGGGCGAGATTCTGATTTTTTGCCATGACGACATCGAGATTATTTCGCCGAGTTTTTCCGGCCTGGTTCGCAAGCATTTACAAGCCTTTGATGTCATCGGGTGCGCTGGTACGACCAAGCTGAAGGACAGCAAGTGGATGAGCAGCGGCGACCCTTATCTCCATGGAGTGATTGCCTACCCGGTCGCCGGCGCGTGGCCCAGCGACCTCTTCCATCTGTCGATGTGGGGGGGCATACAGCTGACGCAGATTAAAGGCGTGCAGGCATTGGACGGAGTTTTTATCGCAGCCAACCGCCATGTCGTCGAGTCAGTGCGATTCGACGAAGAAACTTTTGATGGTTTTCATGGCTACGACACGGACTTTAGCTATTGCGCTTTTTTGCGCGGCTTTGAGCTGGCGGTATGCAAAGACATTTTAATTGCCCATAAATCAACGGTCGGAGATTTTGAGGGAATCTATAAAACCTATGCGAACAGATTCTGGGAAAAATACAAAGATCACCTGCCGGAAAGAGAAAGTGACGGCATGACCGAACAGGCAAATTTCCCCTATGTAAACCGTGCCCAAATGTTGAAGGCCTGGTTTTAGCCATTCGCCAGCGTAACGTTATCGGGGGACGGCGCTGACCACGTATTGAAACGGCATGGCATCATCCACCGAAGTTTGTGGATTTGCACCCGACAGCTTTGCCAGTTGCTCAATAACAGGCAGAAACAGCTCCCTAGGGGGTTCGTAAAAGATTCGGGGGATACAGGCCGCGACAGTGAACCCGGCGTCGTTAAACATTTCCAGAATAGTCTGCCTGGAGAAAAACCGCAAATGGGTTCTGTCCAGAAGGCCGGTGTCTTCGTAGCGAAAATCGCCAATGCTCAATTTGGCTTGTAAGGACCAGTGCTGCGCATTGGGAATGCAAGCGGCAATGCACGCGTTTTTCGGCATGACACTGCGAACCTGACGCAGGACCTTCCAGGGGTCCCTGAGGTGCTCGAGGGTGTCACCGAAGATCCAGCAGTCCCTGTCTGTATTTTCCTTCCAGAAGGCGTCGCCTGCGGTTTCGATGTCAAGGACCTGGCTTTGGTCGCAGTAGCGTAGTGCAAGCTCTGCGTAGGCTGGATCTATCTCAATGCCAAGGTAGTGGCAGTCTGGCGATAGTTTCTTGAACTCCCTTGCCAGGGCGCCCGAACTGCACCCCACCTCAATCAACTTTTTGGCTCCCCAAGGAATAATATCCAGAAGGTCGGGGTTATGGTTTTCGTGAACCGGAGTGTGATTCATAAGTATGGGCTCTAAGTGCGATCAGCTAGCTGGAGGCGAGTTGCGAACAAGCTTTGAAAAGCATAACGCAAAGCCTGGAGGATGTTCATTCTATGTTTTCCTCTCGTGGCTCCACGACGGGATGCAAGCTGTATCCGCAAAAAAAAGACATGCATATTCTCGGCGTTCGTGATATCAACCGGAGCGCATCGCGATGGCCGCAGCCCGCCGAGGAGACAAGCGCCCGCATAACTTGTGGGTCATGCCGCGATAATCGACGGCGCATAGCCTTCATCGGCGCGGCCAGTCACGCAGTACACATGATGTAGCTGGCACGCCTCAACCCGGCTTGAGGCCATGGACAAACGAATGACCGACTCTCTTTTTGACCACGAATATCCCCGCGTTCTGAGCATCGCAGGTTCCGACAGCGGCGGCGGGGCTGGCATCCAGGCCGACCTCAAGACCTTCGCCGCGCTGGGTTGTTACGGCATGACGGCCATCACCGCATTGACTGCTCAGAACACGCGCGGGGTGCGCGCCATCCATGGCGTGCCGCCGCAAATGCTGCGCGACCAGATAGATGCCGTCATCGAAGATATAGGCGCGGACGCGGTGAAGATAGGTATGCTGCATGCGCCCGACATCGTGTTGACGGTGGCCGAGGCGATTGACCGCCACGCACTGCCGAACGTGGTGCTGGACCCGGTCATGGTCGCGACCAGCGGCGCGGTGCTGATCGACAACCCGGCGATTGCCGTCCTGGTGCGCGAGCTGTTTCCGCGCGCCGTCCTGATCACTCCCAATCTCGATGAAGCTTCGCTGCTGGTCGGCCGGCCGCTGACGAACGAAGAGGCTATGCAAGCCGCGGCGCAGGAACTATTGGCCAAAGGCGCGCGCGCCGTGTTGCTCAAGGGCGGGCACTTGCCCGGCGACGTGGTGAGCGACCTGCTGGCCACCCAAAGCGGCGAGCTGCACTGGATGCGCGGGCCGCGCATTCCCAGCCCCAACACCCACGGGACCGGTTGCACGCTGTCGTCCGCGATTGCCGCGCACCTGGCGCTCGGAAAGCCCCTGCTGGAGGCCGTGCAGCTGGCGCGCGACTTTGTGCGCGCGGCGATGGCGGCCGGCGCCAGGGTGCGCACGGGGGCCGGTAGCGGGCCGCTGAACCACGGCTACGCGCCCATCGCGATGCGGCTCAAGCCGCTGCGGTAATTCCTTGGGAATTGGCGCGGGTGAATCGCGCCAAGGCAAAGGTCAACACCAGCGTCGGCAATGCGGCGCCCCAGTCCGGCGCGAACTTCGCGCACAGGTGGTAGCAGGCAATGCCCAGCAGCCAGATCGCGACGGCGCTGACATTCACCTTGCGACCGGCCACCAGCGAGGCGATCTGCGGCGTGCCGGCCAGGCGCGCCAGGATCACGCCGTACAGGGGCACGAACACCGAACTGAGCATCAGCAAAAACGGCTCCAGGCTGTGCATGGGCAGCACCAGCGCCAGCGCGGTGCACAGCAGGGCCAAGCCCACGCCCCAGCGGCGCACGCTCCAGGCCGGCTTCAGGCTGTGGCCGGCCACCGAGCCCGAGTACAGGTCACCGTAGGCGTTGTCGACCTCGTCGATCAGAATCAGTCCCAGCGCGACCAGCCCGCCTTGCGCCAGCAGCAGCGCGGCGACCAGGTCGGTGCTGGGCGCCGTGATGGCCACCAGCAGGCCCAGCGCGTAACACCAGATATTGGCGATGGCATAGCCCAGCCAGGTGCCGCGCAGGGCGCTGTTGCCGTCACGGCCATGGCGCGCGAAATCCGCCACCAGCGGCAGCCACGAGACCGGCATCGCGATTACGAGGTCCAGCGCCGACAGCGTGCTCATGCCGCCTTCGCCGGGCCGGTTCCAGAGCGCTGCCAAGCCCTGCGCATCGGCTTTGGCCAGGAACTGCCAGCTTAGCCACAGCAGCGAGGCAATGACCAGCGGCAGGCCGTAGCGGCCTATGAATTTGCGCACCAGCCTGACCATGGAGCCCGACAGCAGCGCCAGCAGCACCGCGCCCCAGAGCAAGGTCGCCAGCACAGGCCAGACTGCCCCCGCAAAGCTGCCGGACTGGCGCGCAATGGCAACGGTGCCGTCGCGCATCACCACGAGCTCGAAAGTGGTCCAGCCTATGAGTTGCACGATGTTGAGCAGCACCGGCAGGCGCGCAAAGCTGCTGCCGTAAGTGGCGTGCATCAGCCCGGCGCTCGAAAGCCCGCTGTCGCAGCCGATCTTGGCCGTCCAGGCCAACAGGCCCGCGCCCAGGATGGAACCGCAGACGATCACCGCCAGCGCCGTCTGTGTGCCCAGGGCCGGCACCAGGTAGGCGCCTATCTGCATGACCAGCAGGCCCACGCCCAGGCTGAGCCAGAGCGCGGCATGGTCGCTCCAGCCGAACAGGCGGTCGCCCGCGGGCAATGGCGAAAGCGCGGTGTTGCCGGCGGCAGGCGTGGAAAGAGAAGGCGCGGTCATCAGCAGCTCCGATCAACGATGCGAGGTCGGCCTGCCTGAAGCCCGCAAGAACAGCGGGCCTTTGGAACATGCTTCCCTGCGCGAGGATTACCTCAATCAGGTTCAAAGGGACTTTCTCAGCCACCGCCGTTCGCGCTTGCGAACCACAGCAACACCCCCAGCGAAAGCGCCCTTGCGGGCACTGCGTAAATTGTAGGCGGATTCATCCAGGTGGTCTTGACTACGCCCCGGCACGCCACGGCCGCGTGGACAATCAGGCCCATGCATTTTTGCCAATACATGCCATGGCCCCGGTGAACCGCCAGCCTCCGGTGCCGGGCCGGTTTCGCCCGCGCCTCACGCTGCAGACCCTCACGCGCGGCGACGGCCTGCTGGGCATGAAACCCGCCGGCCCCTTCGGCCCGCGAGGCGACAGTGTCACCGTCGCGCGCGTGGACTGGACCTATGCCACCGAAGGCGGCCTGCGCTGGGAAATGCCGGCGCCCAACACCGTGCTCAACAGCCGCGCCGCACCCCTCCAGGCCCTGGAAGACGCGCAGGGCAGGGAAGTGCTCATGCAGCGCGACCTGGCGGCCGAGGCCGAGGCGCTGGACAGCCTCTGGACACTGGGCCTACATCCCGTGCCGGCCGGCAGCCTGCAATGGCGCAGCGAGGAGGCCGCCATCGGCCACGAGCACCTGTGGTCGCTGCTACAGGAAGATTTTTTTGGTGATTTCTGGGCGGATCAACTGCCCGCCCTGCAGGCGCAAGGCTGGGCTGTGGTGGTCCGGCCCGGCTTTGCGCATGAGAGCGTGCCCGTGGACGCCTGGCGCCTGATCGTCAGCCCGGACACCGGCGAGGTGCTGGGCAAGGAGGTGGCGGCGCCCCTGCGCGGCCGCGCGCCCGCCGTGACCGCGCTGGGCCTGCCGGCACGTGAAGGCTCATGGTTGCTGACGCTGGGTGTTGAGGTCGACGGCCAGACCCTGGACCTCGCGCCCATGTTGGCCGACCTGCTGCGGCGCGACCAGCGCTGGCTCAATGCCCGCCAGGTCTTTGCGATCGATGACACGGCCGTGATCCTGCTGCGCGCGCCTGGCGGCAAGCGCATCGAGGCGCCGGCCGCCCTGCTCAAGGCCATTGTGGGCGCCATGCTGGATTTGCTGACCGACCCGCAACGCGGACACGGGGACGGGCCGCTGCGGCTGTCGCCTTGGGACGCCTGGCGCCTTGACGCTGTGGACACTGGGGCCGGGCGTGCCGGCTTGCAGGGCGCCTGGCAGTGGCAGGGCGATGCCGGGCTGCGCACGCTGGCAAAGCGGCTGCAACAGGCGGGCGCGCCGCAGTCCGTGCCGGCACCGGCAGGCCTGGGTGTCAGCTTGCGGCCCTACCAGATGGAAGGCCTGGCCTGGCTGCAATACCTGCGCGCCCAGCAGTTGGGCGGCATCCTGGCCGACGACATGGGCCTGGGCAAGACCGCGCAGGCCCTGGCGCATTTGCTGCTCGAAAAGCAGGCAGGCCGCATGACGCAGCCCTCGCTGGTGGTGGTGCCCACCTCGCTGGTCTTCAACTGGCAGGCCGAAGCCGCCCGCATGGCGCCCGGCTTGCGCCTGCTGGTCTTGCAGGGCCCAAGCCGAGACACGGCGTTTTCACGCGTGGCCGAATACGACGTGGTGCTGACGACCTACCCGCTGCTGTGGCGCGACGTGGAGGCGCTGGAACACCAGCGCTTTCACTTGCTGGTCGTCGATGAAGCGCAATGGGTGAAGAATGCTGCCGGCCGCAGCGCGCGTGCGCTGCGCCGGCTGGACGCCCGCCACCGCCTGTGCCTGACGGGAACGCCGCTTGAAAACCACCTGGGCGAACTCTGGACGCAATTCGATTTCCTGATGCCCGGCTTCCTGGGCGATGCGCGCAGCTTTGCGCGCCAGTGGCGCAAGCCGATAGAAACCAACGGCGAAACGCTGCGGGCCCAGTTGCTGGCGCAGCGCGTGCGTCCCTTCATCCTGCGCCGGCGCAAGGAAGACGTCGCCGCTGAACTGCCCCCGCGTACCGAAGTCATCAAACGCGTGCAGCTGCAGGGCCGCCAGCGCGAGCTGTACGAGAGCGTGCGGGTGGCGGCAGACATCCAGGTGCGGCGCGTGCTGGCGCGCAACAGCTTTGCCGGCGGGCAGATCACCATCCTGGATGCGCTGCTCAAGCTGCGCCAGGTCTGCTGCGACCCCTACCTGCTCAAGGGTGTGAAGCCCGCCAGGACCATGACGCGCGCCAAGCTCGAATTGCTGCGGGGCATGCTGCCCGAACTGGTCGCGGAAGGGCGGCGCGTGCTGGTGTTTTCGCAATTCACCGGCATGCTGTCGCTGATTGAGGCCGAGCTGGACACGCTGCAGCTGCCATGGCTTTCACTGACGGGCGACACCTCGCCGCAAAAGCGCGGCGCGCTGGTCCGCAAATTCCAGGCGAAGACCGTGCCCATCCTGCTGGTCAGCCTGAAGGCCGGCGGTGTCGGGCTCAACCTCACCGCCGCGGACACCGTGATCCATGTGGATCCCTGGTGGAACCCCGCGGTCGAGGCCCAGGCCACGGCGCGCGCCCATCGCCTGGGGCAAGACCAAGCCGTGTTTGTCTACAAACTGGTGGTCGAAGGCAGTATCGAGGAGCGCATGCTGGAACTGCAGGCTCGCAAGGCGGCCCTCGCCGAAGGGGTGCTGGGCAGCGACGGCGAGGGGGCCGGCAAGTTCACGCCCGAGGACTTGCAGGCTTTGTTGGCGCCGCTTGATCCGGCCGGTGCCGTGCCGCCGGCCTGACGGCAAAAAGCCCGCGCGAGGCGGGCTTTCAGGCGGGAGCATTAAAGCGGGCTAGTCGTCAAACACTGGCGATTCGACACCCAGCACCTTGTGCAATTTGGGGCTGGTCGTGGTGTATTGCAGGTGGATTTTCTTGTCCGGGAAGATGAGGGGTGCCGCACCGAAGGCCGCCAGCGCGCACTCGTGGAAGCCGCTGAGAATCAGTTTTTTCTTGCCGGGATAAGTGTTGATGTCGCCCACCGCAAAGATGCCGGGAATGTTGGTGGAGAACTTCTCGGTGTCCACCTGGATCTGTTTGCGCTCGATGTCCAGGCCCCAGCCGGCGATGGGCCCGAGCTTGGGGGAGAGGCCGAAGAACACCAGCAGCACGTCCAGCGGCACCACGCGTGTGACGCCGTCCGGGCCGGTGACCTTGGCGCCGGTCAGCCGGCCTTCTTTTTCCTCGTAGCCGGTGACCTGGCCCACGATGAACTGCATCTCGTAGGCATCGCACAACTCGCGCATTTTGGCCACACTGGCGGGCGCCGCCTGGAAGCCGTCGCGGCGGTGGATCAGGATCACGCTCTCGGCCTTGTTCGGGCCTTCGGCGGCGAAATTCAGCGCCCAGTCGAGCGCGGAATCGCCGCCGCCTACGACCACCAGGTTTTTGCCGGCAAAGTCGGCCGGGTTCTTGACGCGGTAAAACAGCTGGCTGTCGTCAAATTTTTCCAGGCCGTCGACGCGCAGCAGCTTGGGCTGGAAGGCGCCCACACCCGCCGCGATAAAAATGGTTTTGGTCAGGAAGCGCGTGCCCTTGGAGGTCTCGACAAAGAAGCGGCCATCCTGCTGCTTTTCGACAACGCCGACTTCCTGGCCGAAATGAAAGGTCGCGCCGAAGGGTTCGATCTGCCGGAGCAGGTTGTCGGTCAGTTCCCTGCCTGTGCACATGGGCACGGCGGGGATGTCGTAAATCGGCTTGTCGGGGTAGAGCTCTATGCACTGGCCGCCGGGGTAGGCCAGCGAATCGATCACATGAGCCTTGATCTCCAGCAGGCCCAGTTCGAACACCTGGAACAAGCCCACAGGCCCGGCGCCCACGATGACCGCATCGGTTTCGATGGGGCCGTCGTGCTGGGCTGCGGTGTTGATCACTTCTTGGTTCAGTTGGGGTTCCATGGTTCCTGGGGCGCCTGGCAAAGCGCGTCGCGGCCCGGGGAGGGCCTGGGCTGGCTTAGCGGACCAGTTCGGACAGTTTGCCCGTCTTGTCTTTCCATTCCTCGGCGTCCGGCAGGGCGTCCTTGCGCTTGGTAATGCTTTTCCAGCCCTCGGCGCGGCTCAATTCGACATTGAGCTTGATGAAGGCGAGCTGGTCGGCCGGCACGTCTTCCTCGGCATAGATGGCGTTGACCGGGCATTCGGGAATGCAGACCGCGCAGTCTATGCATTCGTCCGGATCGATCACCAGCATGTTGGGGCCTTCACGGAAGCAGTCCACCGGGCAGACGTCCACACAGTCGGTGTATTTGCAGCGGATGCACGATTCGGAGACGATGTGAGTCATGTTTTTCTAGGCTAATCGGTGGAAACCCTTGATTTTAAGAGGTTTCCGCCAACAGGGTTATCAAAGACGCGAAGCGACGGGCGCCCCGCATGAAGACCGGCTCAAATGACCAGCGCGGCGCCCGAGGTCCTGTGCGAGGCGGTATCCACCAGCACCAGCGAGCCCAGGATGCGCGAACGCGCGTAAGGCAGGGTGGCCAGCGGCTCCTGCAGGCTCAGTTCGATGTGGCCAATGGCATTGGGCGGCAGCTCGCTGGCGTCTTCCTCGGCCAGGGTGTTCACGTCGAGCTTGTGCACGATGCGCTTGACCTTGGCCTTGACCCAGCGGTGGCCGTGCAGCGTCCAGTAGACGCGCCCGGCGACCAGCGGCTCGTCGTCCATCCAGGCCACGGTGGCCGAGATTTCGCGCGAGGGCTCGAAGGTGTCCACCGCCAGCAGCCAGTCGCCGCGCGACACGTCGACTTCGCGGTCCAGCACAATGCCCGCGCTGTGGCCGGCCAGGATGGTCCGGGGCTCGCGGGTATGGTCCAGCACCTGGGCCACCACCGCCGTCTTGCCGCTTGGCAGTATGGTCACGCTCTGGCCCGGCTGCACGCCACCGGTGGCGACGCGCCCCCAGAAGACGCGGCGGCCTTGCGAGGTGTCGGACGAGGACGAGAACTTCTCGACCCACTGCACCGGGAATGAAAAGGCTTCGGTGCTCTCGGCGCTCGTGGCCGGCAGGTGCTCCAGCAGCTGCAGCAGCGACAGGCCTTCATAGCCGCACCAGCCGGGTTTGGCGTCGACCACGTTGTAGCCCTTGAGGGCCGACACCGGCACGGTGGCCTTGACCGGGATGCGCGCGGCCTGGGCGAAAGCCGCCAGCGCCGCGGCGATGTTCTTGAAGGCCAGCACCGGGTCTTCCACGGCGTCGAGCTTGTTCACCGCGAACACGATGGACGGCACGCGCAGCAGGTTGACCAGCAGCGAATGGCGGCGGGTTTGCTGCAGCAGTTCCAGCGCGGGGTTTTTCCAGTCGAGCTTGGTGGCATCGACCAGCACCACGGCGGCGTCGGCGCTCGAGGCGGCCGTCACCATGTTGCGGGTGTACTGCTCATGGCCGGGTGCGTCGCCGATGATGAACTTGCGGCTTTCGGTGGCGAAGTAGCGGTAGGCCACGTCGATGGTGATGCCCTGCTCGCGTTCTGCGGAAAGCCCGTCGGTCAGCAGGGCCAGGTCGGTCTCGCCGCCGCGCTGCACGCCGGCCAGGTGGTCCTGCAGCACCGCGCGGCTGTCCACCAGCAGGCGGCCGATCAGCGTGCTCTTGCCGTCGTCGACCGAGCCGCAGGTGATGAATTTCAGCGCCGGCTTCAGGTCGTTCTGGCCGGGAACCGTTACGAGCTTGGCGTCGCCGGCGATCAAATCAGTCGTGCTCATCAGAAATACCCATCTTTCTTGCGCTTTTCCATCGAAGCGTCGGAAGTTTTATCGTCCATGCGCGTGGCGCCGCGCTCGCTGACGTCGGCGGCCAGCGTTTCGATCACGATCTCAGCGGCCGTGGCGGCCGGGCTATCGACCGGGCAGGTGCAGGTGATGTCGCCCACGGTGCGAAAACGCACGGTCTTCTCGACCACCTGTTCACCGTCGCGCGCGGGCGTGAGGTCGGTCACCGGCACCAGCAGGCCCTTGCGTTCGACCACCTTGCGCTGGTGTGCGTAATAGAGCGACGGCAGGGCAATCTTCTCGCGCTCGATGTATTGCCAGACGTCGAGTTCGGTCCAGTTGGAAATCGGGAACACCCGGAAATGCTCGCCGGGCTGCAGCCGCGTGTTGAACAGCGTCCAGAGCTCAGGGCGCTGGGCCTTGGGCTGCCACTGGCCGAAGCTGTCGCGGTGCGAAAAGATGCGCTCCTTGGCGCGTGCCTTTTCCTCGTCGCGGCGAGCGCCGCCAATCAGCGCGTCAAAGCGGAATTCGTCAATCGCCTCCAGCAGCGTGACCGACTGGTGCACATTGCGCGATTCGCCGGGATGGGCCAGGCGCACGGTGCCGCGCTTCATCGAGTCTTCGACGTTGCGCACGATGAGTTCGGCGCCCAGTTCCTTCGCGCGCAGGTCGCGGAAGTCGGTCACTTCATGGAAGTTGTGGCCGGTGTCAATCATCAGCAGCGGGTAGGGGATGCGGCCCACGCCGAAGGCTTTTTCCGCGCACTTGAGCATCACCAGCGAGTCCTTGCCGCCCGAAAACAGCAGGGCCGGGCGCTCAAAGGCGGCGGCCACTTCACGCAGGATAAAGATGGTTTCTTCTTCCAGCGCATCGAGGTGGGAGTTGGACAGCCGCGCGATGGAGGTCGCCGGGTCGGCTGGCAGCAGGTGGGAGGGTGTGCGGGCGTTCATAGGTCAGTCAGTGCGCAAGGTGCAGGCCGCATTCGCGGTTGTCTTCGCCCTTGGTAGGGTCCACATAGTCGAAGTTGTTGGGCAGGCCGTTGATTTCACAGTACTGGTAAAGGTCCTTGGACGACCAGTGCAGCAGCGGCGCGACCTTGATCAGGCCATCGGGGTTGACGCTGACCGGGTCCATCTGGGCGCGCACCGCGGTGTCGGTGGCGCGCAAGGCCGTGAACCAGACCTGGGGCGCGGTTTCACGCAGGGCGCGGGCAAAGGGCTCGAGTTTCACTTCTTCAGTGAAGGCCGCATGGCGTGGATCGTCCAGCGCCGGGGTCGGGCCTTCCACGGCCTCGCGGTGCGCACGGGAGCGGCGCGGCAGGTAAATATGCAGGTCCAGCTTGAGCAGCCTGGTCACCTCATCGGCGAAGCGATAGGTGGCCTCGGTGTTGTAGCCGTTGTCCATCCACACCACGGGAACGCGGGGATTGGCGCGCGTCACCATGTGCAGTATCACCGCCTCGAAGGGACGGAAATTGGTGGTGACGATGGCGGGCCGGCCCAGTCCCACGGCCCAACCCACCAGGCCCTGCGCGTTGTGGCCGAGTTCCGCGTTGATCTTTGCAAGGTCGAGGTTCATGGTGTTCAGGCGGCAGCCGCTTCCTTGAAATGGGGTTGCACGTCTACCGCATCGCCCTGGTATTTGCCCGCGCTGTAACCGGGGTAGGACGCCAGCACACGCTCGGCGATCGCCATATCCTGGTCGGCGCGCAGCACCGCGGTGTCAAAGCCGCTGCGCTCCATCTGCGCCAGCTGGTCCACCAGCACGTCGCCGGTGGCTCGGATTTCACCCTTGAATTCGCGGCGACGGCGCAGCAGGAAAGCCTGGCTGTAGGCGCGGCCGTCGGTGAACTTCGGGAAATGCAGGTCGATACGCGCGATGCCGTCCAGGGAGACTTCAAAGGGATCGCTGTCGTTGGCAAGCACCAGCACGCCGGCCTGGTCGGCTTGGTCTGCGCCAGGGTGTTCGGCGAAAGGCAGTAGTTTCATCGTGGCTCCTTTCAGTGCGCGACGGTGTTGGGGGCAAAGCGCGCGGCCTTGGCGGCGGCCTTGTACGGTTCGATGCCGACGCGGCGGAAGGTGGCTATAAAGGTTTCGCCGTCCTCGCGCAACTGGCGGTAGGTGTCCAGCACCGCTTCGATGACTTCGGGCACTTCGGCGCCCGTGAACGAGGGGCCCACCACCTTGCCGGGCACCGAGGCGCCGCTCAGCGTGGAGCCGTCGGAGCCGCCCAGCGAGACCTGGTACCACTCCAGGCCGTCCTTGTCGACGCCCAGGATGCCGATGTGGCCGCTGTGGTGGTGGCCGCAGGAATTGATGCAGCCGCTGATGTGCAGGTCGATCTCGCCCAGGTCGTGCAGCTCGTCCATGTCCTGGTAGCGCTCGGTGATGGCCTCGGCGATGGGAATGGAGCGCGCATTGGCCAGCGAGCAGAAATCGCCGCCGGGGCAGGCGATCATGTCGGTCAGCAGGTGGATGTTGGGTTTGGCAAAGCCGGCCTTGCGGGCGGCGCGCCAGAGTTCTGGCAACTCGTCGCAGCGCACCCAGGGCAGCAGCAGGTTCTGGTCGTGCGTGACGCGCACTTCGCCGGCGCTGAACTGGTCGGCCAGGTCGGCGGCGATGTCGAGCTGGTCGGCCGTCGCGTCGCCGGGGGCCTGGCCCAGGCGCTTGAAGGACAGCGTCACGGCGCGCAGGTCGGGGTTCTGGTGCGGCGCCACGTTGCGCTGCAGCCAGCGGCCGAACTCAATATCGTCCTCGGCGGCGGCGCGCAGGATGTTGGCGATCTTGGCGTCGGCGCTCTTGCGGTCGCAGTTGAGCGTGGGCGGAACGAAGGAGGCCGTCACGCGGTCGAGTTCTTCCTGCGTGATGGTGTGCGGCGCGCCGTCGTGCTCGAGGATTTGCTTGTACTCGGCCTCGACGTCGTCGATGTAGCGCTGGCCTTCGGCCTTCACCAGGATCTTGATGCGGGCCTTGTAGATGTTGTCGCGGCGGCCGTAGCGGTTGTACACGCGCACCACGGCTTCCAGGTAATTCATGATCTGGTTCCAGGGCAGGAACTCGCGGATCACCGTGCCGATGACAGGCGTGCGGCCCATGCCGCCGCCCACCAGCACCTTGAAGCCCAGCTCGCCCTCGGTGTTGCGCACCAGGTGCAGGCCCACGTCATGCCAGGCCGTGGCGGCGCGGTCTTCGCGGGCGCCGCTGATGGCGATCTTGAACTTGCGCGGCAGGAAGGCGAACTCGGGGTGCAGCGTGCTCCACTGGCGCAGGATTTCGCCGAAGGGGCGCGGATCGGCGATCTCGTCGACCGCAATGCCGGCGCGTTCGTCGCTGGTGATGTTGCGGATGCAGTTGCCGCTGGTCTGGATGCCGTGCATGTTGACGCTGGCCAGCAGGTCCATCACATCAGCCGACTTGTCCAGCGGGATCCAGTTGTACTGGACGTTCTGGCGCGTCGTGAAGTGGGCGTAACCGGTGGTCAGCTTGGAGCTGACCGACAGGCCGCTTTTGAGGTTGACGGGGCCGAGCTGGTCTTGTTTGGCCTGGGCTTCGTTGAACAGCGCGGCATTGGGTTGGTCGTATTCGCGGGCGATCTTTGCCAGCACGCGCACCTGCGCGCTGGAGAGTTCACCGTAGGGCACGGCCACGCGCAGCATGGGGGCGTAGCGCTGCACATACCAGCCGTTTTGCAGGCGCAGCGGGCGGAATTCGTCTTCGGGCAGCTTGCCCGCCTGCCAGCGGCTCAGCTGGTCGCGGTATTGGCCGGCGCGGGCCTTGACGAACTCTCGGTCAAATTCTGTGTATTGGTACATGGCTGTCGGGATTCAAACGTGGGGATTTTTATTGGGAAAAACAGTTTCAGGCGGCTCGGGTCAAGCTCAGATCGAGATCAGTTTCACGCCGGCATAGGCCAGCAGCACCGAAAGCAGTGAGCGGATCACGCGGTCCGGCGTCTTGTGCACCAGGTGCGAGCCCAGCCAGATGCCGGGCAGGGAGCCGGCCAGCAGCTTGATCAGCAACGACCAGTCGACCGACCCGATGGAGGCATGGCCCAGGCCCGCCACCAGCGTCAGCGGCACGGCGTGGGCGATGTCGGCCGCCACGATGCGCGGCAGGGGCAGGGTGGGGTAGAGCAGCATCAGCACGATCACGCCGATGGCGCCCGCACCGACAGAGGTCAGCGTGACCAGCGTGCCGATGACCGCGCCGAACAGCAGCGGCAGCGCCCAGTGGCGCGCGCGCGTGGCCTCGACGATTTGTTCAGGGGCGATGCTGGTGGGGGCGGTCTTGCCGCGCAAAACCTTGTAGAAGGTGGCGCCGGCCGTCAGTAACAGCGCCAGCCCCAGGGTGGTGGTCATGATGGCCTGGGTGCCCGGATTCGCGGGGCCCAGGCGCTGCAACATATAAAGCGTGGCCAGCGAGGCCGGGATGCTGCCCGCGGCGGTCTGGCCGACGATTTTCCAGTCGACCACCCTGGCGCGCGCCAGGCTCACCGTGCCGCCCATCTTGGTGAAGGCGGCGAACAGCAGGTCGGTGCCTATGGCCAGGTGCGGTTTAATGCCGAAAATGAAGATCAGCAGCGGCGTCATCAACGAGCCGCCGCCCACCCCGGTCAGGCCCACCACCAAACCTACGGCAAAGCCGGCAAATACGAAGGCAAATTCATGCATGCCGGAAAATGTAAGTGTGCCGCTTATAAAAACAAACTACACATTTGTTCTGCCGTTATCTGGATAAGCTTATTCGCGAATATTCATGCGGGTTTCCTCGGGATTTGAGGCGTAAACGGCTTAAAGCAAATCCACAATCGCACATCCGGCACCCCGGTATTCACAATGCACTGGTACAGTCCCTGCTTTTCCCGCTGGCCGCTAAGAGCCCGTTTACGGTCTAAAAGGAGCCGCGTTGGGGTGCAATCGGGATGAGTGGGCCGACCGGGAACGCCGCATGGGCTCATGCCCATGCAAGGGCCTGGGTGGCTCAATCGCCCGATTTCACCCCAACCCGGAGGGCAAGCGCCTTCTCGGGCGGTCTGCAGCGTTGCGGCGCTAACCCATAGCTGTGCTATGGGCAGCGCACCGCGCCTTGCATCCCATCCCGAGAAGGGGCTTGCGCGGCCCCTTTTAGACCGTAAACGGGCTCTGGCGCCGGCTCGACGGATGGCATCGCTCACTTTTTGGAGAAAACCGTGAAATTTGCGAAATCTGCCCTGCTGGGCGGTTTGTTCCTGGCTTTTACGGCCGCCCTGGCGCTGGCGCAGGGTGGCTCGAAAGCGCCCATCAAAATTGGCGAGATCAACAGCTATTCGACCATCCCCCAGTTCACCCAGCCTTACCGCCAGGGCTGGCAGCTTGCCGTGGAAGAGATCAACGTCACCGGCGGCCTGCTGGGCCGCAAGGTAGAGGTGATTGCCCGCGACGACGCAGGCAAGCCCGAAGAGGCCCTGCGCCACGCGATTGAGCTGACCTCCAAGGAAAAGGTCGACGTGCTGGCCGGCGGCTTTTTGTCCAACGTCGGGCTGGCGCTGGCCGACCATGCCCAGAAGAACAAAAGGGTCTTCATCGCCAGCGAGCCGCTGACCGATGCCCTGATCTGGGACAAAGGCAACCGCTACACCTTCCGCCTGCGCCCCGGTACTTATATGCAGGCGGCCATGTTGGTCGAAGAGGCCGCCAAGCTGCCGGCCAAACGCTGGGCCGTGATCGCGCCCAACTACGAATACGGCACCAGCGCCGTCGCGGCCTTCAAGGAACTGCTCAAGGCCAGGCGCCCCGACGTGGAATTCGTCGGCGAGCAGTGGCCCGCGCTCGGCAAGCTGGACGCCGGCACCACGCTGCAGGCCGTCATGCAGACAAAGCCCGATGCCATCTTCAACGTGACTTTCGGCGCCGACCTGGCCAAGCTGGTGCGCGAAGGCAACCAGCGCGGCATCTTCCCGAAAACCCCAGTGGTGTCGCTGCTGTCGGGCGAGCCCGAGTATCTGGACGTGCTCAAGGACGAGACGCCCAAGGGCTGGATCGTGACCGGCTACCCCTGGGACCAGATCGACTCGCGCGAGCACGCCAGCTTCGCCGCCAACTACTACCGCCGCTTCAAGGAATACCCCAAGGTCGGCTCGGTGGTGGGCTACGCCACGATGCAAGCGATTTTTGCCGCCATCAAGAAAGCCAACTCCACCGACAACGAGAAGCTGGTGACGGCGCTGCGCGGCCTGAAGTTCTCCACCCCCTTCGGCCCGGCCGAATTCCGCGCCATCGACCACCAGTCCACCATGGGCGCCTACGTGGGCAAACTGGACCTGCGCGGCAACAAGGGCACCATGGTGCAGTGGCGTTACGCCGACGGCAAGGCCTATTTGCCCAATGACGACTATGTCAAGGCCCGCCGTCCGGCCGAAGCCATGAAGTGACCTTTTGGCAACGCGTACGCCAATTTCAGGGGAATCATGAAAAGGGGCGTGCCGAATCCCCGCATAATCAAGCCCAATGACGAATACGGGTGGTGAGGCTGTCAAGCGGATTTTTGTAAAAGTGTTTGGGTTTGATGACGTCGAGCGTCACGCCCTGAACACGGTGTTTCGCCTTTCCGAAACCAGGCCCACGGCTTACGCTTTGTGGACCGCCGCGGCGCCTGAAGACGCTGGCATGGCCCTGATAGACGGCGACAGCTGGGAAGCCACGCTGGAGCTGGCCAACCCCGCCCACGACGAGCTCAAACTGATCTGGATAGGCGACAACGCGCCGGCCCGAGCCAGCCTGGTGGTCAAGCGCCCGCTGCAATGGGCGGCCGTGATCGAAGGCCTGGACATATTGCTCGCGGCCGATTCGTCGCAAACCCCCGGGGCCGACCTCGACCTGGACCTGCTGTCCGAATCCACCGCGCTGCTGGACCTGGACCTCGACTTTGACTCCGAAGCCCCCACCGCACCTTCGCCGCTGGAAGGGCCCCCGACCGAGCCGCCTGAGCAGGCCCAGGTGCTGGTGGTCGACGCCGACCGCGATGCACGCCTTTACCTGCGCGCCCGGCTGGCCATGGCTGGGATGCTGCTCGTCGACGAGGCCGCCACCGGCACCGAAGCGCTCAAGCTCATGGATACGCGGCTTTACAAACTCGTCATCCTCGACATGGACCTGCCCGACATGGAACGCTGGGAGATGGTCAAGCGCGTGGCAGCCACGCGGCCGCCCGTGGAGTTCCTGATCCTGACCGGCAACAGCCTGTCGCCGCTCGATGCGGTACGCGGCTGGTTTGCCGGCGCGCGCGGCAGCCTCAGCAAACCCCTGCATCCCGGCAAACTCAAATACCTGCTGCGCAGCGCGCGCTAGGCATTAACCGGCTGGCACGCGCTGCGGCGCCAGCGCATCGGCCAGCCGCTGCTCCAGCGGCAAAGGCTCCGCATGCAGCTTCGCGGCCAGCACTTCACCGCACAGCGCGGCAAACGTCAGCCCGCGCGATCCCATGCCGCTGCAGACCCACAAGCCCGGCGCCAGTGGCCCCAGCGCGGGCAGGCGGCTGGGCGTGGCACAGCGCACACCGGCCCAGCTCTTGACCTGGCCCGCCCCAAACTGCGGGGCCAGCGCGTGGGCCGCTTGCGGCAGCAGGGCCTGTAGCCGGCTGAAGTTGTGCTGGTCGTCCTCCGGCCGCGTCTCGGGCCTGGTGTTGTCGCGTTCAAAACTGGAGCCCATGACCCAGGCCAGACCGCCGGCTTCGCCAGGCAAAGGCACGGCGGGCGCCAGGCTGCCGTGGCCGTTCACCGGAAAGGCGGGTAGGGCAGCGGCCATACCGGGCTCGTGACGGCCCCAGCTGACCTGGCCGCGTATGGCTTGCAGCGCGAGCTCGCCGGCCCCCCCATCGGCGTCAGCGGCCAGCGCCCGGCTGGCATAACCGGCCGCCAGCACGACCAGTTCGGCGCGGGCCAGTTCTCGTCCCTGCGCATCCAGAACTTGCCATTGGCCTGCGGCGTGGCTCAGGCGGGTCACCCGCGAGCGGCCCTGCGATTGCACGCCTGGGACGGCCAGCCAGGCGTCGACCAGGGCGGCCGGCCGCACCCAGCCGGCCCGCGCATGCCACAGCGCGGGTGCGTCTGCCGGCAGGCCGCACTGCGCCAGCTGCGCCGCGTCGGCCGGCCGTGACCAATCGCCGGCGGCATCGGCCCACTCCGCTTGCCAGGCCTCGGGCCGCTTGCGCGGGTGCTCCACTTCGTGCTCGAGCACGCCGGTGCGGCCCCAGTCGCCGGCTGGGAGCACGGCTTCCGCTTGCTGCAGTGTGGCGCGTATGCCGTGGCGCGACAGGCGTGAGAGCGGGTTGTCGTCGGGCGAGACATGCGGCGCCAGCAGCCCGGCGGGCAGGCCGGATGCACCGGCGGCCGGTTCTTCGGCCGCATCCAGCACCAGCACCTGCCAGCCCCGGCGCGCCAGGCTGGCCGCCACTGCCGCGCCGGCCAGGCCCGCGCCTATCACCACGCAGCTTGAGGGCGCGCGCCGCTGGGGAGAGGGCTGCGCTTTTTTAGGTTCCCAGGCCGGGTTGAACTCGCCCTGCAAGTTGTCACGCTTGGGCGGTATGCCGGGCACCTTTCGGACCACAAAACCGCATTGCGCCAGCGCGTCGCGCACGCTGCGCGCAATCGTCCAGGTGGCGATGCGCGTGCCGCGCCGGCAGCAACGCGCCACGGCCTTGAAGGTGTGCAGGTCCCAGATGTCGGGATTGCGCTGCGGGCTGAAGCCGTCCAGGTAGACCGAATCAGCCTCGAAGGATTGCTCGCGCAGCATGGCCTTGGCGTCACCTATGCACAGCGTCAGCAAGACCCGGCCGCCTTCAAACACCAGGCGATGAAAACCCGGCAGCAGGCCCCAGAGCTGGGCCCGCAGCTGTTCGGCGAAGGGAATCAGCTCAGGATGCGTCTGCGCGCTGCGCAGCACGTCGGCGGCGCTGGCCGGGAAGGCCTCGGTCGAGACGAAATGCAGCAGCAGCGGGCGATTTGGGTCGGCCTTCCAGGCGGCCCAGGTGACTAGGAAGTTCAGGCCCAGGCCGAAGCCGGTTTCCAGCACCGTCCATTGCGGCTGGCCGTCCCAGGCTTCAGGCAGGCCGCAGCCTTTGAGGAAGACCTCGCGGGCCTGGTCCAGCCCGCCCAGTTCGCTGCGGTAGCGGTCGCCGAAGCGCGGGCTGAAGGGGCTGCCGCCAGCCGTGCCGTCGTCCAGCCACTCAATGCGCTCAGGCATGCCGCCAGATCAGGCGGTGGGTGTGGGGGGAACGTAACCCTGGACGGCATCGGCGCCGTCGCCAAAGAAGTGTTTCTCCATCTGGCGCGCCAGGTACTGGCGGGCCCGGGCGTCGGCCAGGTTCAGGCGGTTTTCATTGACCAGCATGGTTTGCTGCTTCATCCATTCCGCCCAGGCTTCCTTGCTGACCTCTTCCCAGAGGCGTTTGCCCAGCGGGCCGGGGTAGGGCGGAAAGTCCAGGCCTTCGGCTTCTTTACCGAGCTTGATGCATTTGACGAGGCGTGCCATGGCGAGAGTTCTTTCGTGTATCGGGGGGATTTAAGAGGAGTCTAAGGATGTTTACAGAATAAAGAACTGAGTTTTTATTCGTTCCGGTTTTCAAGTGCTGCTTCCAGAATCCATTTTGTTCGCATTTACCTGCATTTTTCTGGAAAAGAGAGCAACCATGACTTCACGCCGCAACTTTATCAATGTTTCCACCCGAACCGCCGCCGCCTTGGGTTTGGGTTTGACGCTGGCAGGGTCACTGCTGACGGCCCAGGCCCAGCAGCCGCCCAAGCCGCCCGTCACGCTGCTCAATGTCTCTTACGACCCGACCCGCGAGCTTTACGTCGAATACAACGCCGCTTTCAGCAAATACTGGAAGGCCAAGACCGGCCAGGACGTGACCATCAAGCAGTCGCACGGAGGCTCCGGCAAGCAGGCGCGCTCCATCATTGACGGCCTGGACGCCGACGTCGCCACGCTGGCCCTGGCCGGCGACACCGATGCGCTGGTCAAAAACGGCGGCTGGCTGTCGGCCGACTGGCAAAAGAAGCTGCCGCACAATTCCTCGCCCTACACCTCCACCATCGTGCTGGCCGTGCGCCAGGGCAATCCCAAGGGCATCAAGGACTGGGACGACCTGGTCAAGCCCGGCATCAACGTGATCACGCCCAACCCCAAGACCTCGGGCGGCGCCCGCTGGAACTACCTGGCCGCCTGGGAATTCGCCAAACGCAAATACGGCAGCGACGCCAAGGCCAAGGAATTTGTCGCCAAGCTCTATAGCAACGTCTCGGTACTCGACACCGGCGCCCGCGGCTCCACCATCACCTTCGCCCAGCGCGCCCAGGGCGACGTGCTGATCGCCTGGGAGAACGAGGCGTATTTGCTGGAGAAAGAGTTCGGCGCCAAGTTCGACGTGGTCGCACCCTCGCTGAGCATCCTGGCCGAGCCCGCCGTCGCCGTGGTCGACAAGAACGTGGACAAAAAAGGCACGCGCGCCGTCGCCGAGGAATACCTGAAGTACCTGTATTCCGAGGAAGGCCAGGACATCGCCGGCAAGAACTTCTACCGCCCGGCCGTCTCGCAAAAAGCCATTGCCAAGTACGCCAAACAGTTCCCCAAGCTCAACCTGTTCACCATAGACCAAGCCTTCGGCGGCTGGACCAAGGCGGATAAAGAGCATTTCGCCGACGGCGGCTCCTTCGACCAGATTTACACCAAGAAATAAGCTCCCCCCGAAGCGGCCTCTGGCCGCCTCCCCCCAGGGGGCGCCCGCTGCGGCCCGGCTAAGCCGGTTCCGCGCCGGCACTGGTAGGGAAGATCTCGCACATGTCGCTTGGCCACTAAGGCAGATCAGGAAGAAAACTCAACAATGTCCGCACAACAATCCATTCTGCTGATTGCCGGCAGCCCATCCGAGCAATCGCGCTCGTCAGCGCTGCTTGATTCAGTCAGCCACCGGCTGGCCCTGCGCGGCGGCCTCGTGGTCGAGCGCCTCAATATCCGCGAACTGCCGGCGCAGGCGCTGCTGCTGGCCGAATGGGGCCACCCGGCCATAGTCAAGGCGATTGAGCAGATCGCCAGGGCGCGCGCCGTCGTCGTGGCCACGCCGGTCTACAAGGCGGCTTACAGCGGCCTGCTCAAGGTGCTGCTGGATTTGCTGCCGCAGACCGCGCTGAAAGAAAAAACCGTGCTGCCGCTGGCCACCGGCGGTAGCCCACACCACATGCTGGCGCTCGATTACGCCTTGCGCCCTGTGCTGCAGGCACTGGCGGCCCGCCACATCCTGCCCGGCGTTTACGCCACCGATTCGCAGGTGCCGCAGTCGGCCGACAAGCGCTACGAGGTCGGCCCCGAGATCGCCGTGCGGCTGGACGACGCGGTGCTGACCCTGCTGGCCGAAAGCTTTCGCCAGCCGGCGACGGCTGGTTTTGAGCCGGTGCACTTTTCCCGGGTGCGATGTAGCGTCTGACGCCTCACCGGAGGGCGCAGGCTGAGGTTGGCCTGCACCTCCGAATTCCCAAGACGCAGATTTTTTAAACCGCCTCGCGGGCGGCCGGGGAGAGGCTTTGCCCTGCCGTCGTCGCGTACCCGGAAAAAGACACCCTTGAAATGGACATGAACATGAGCATTACTTCCGACTACGTATCGAACATTGAGCCCAGTGTTTCACCCGGCATTCCGGATCAACGAACGCCCAAGGTACGCACCTGGCTCGACTTCGGCCTGACCCTGCTGCTGGCCGCACTGCTCGCAGGCGTCATCACCTTGCTGAGCCTGCCCGTGGCCCATGCGCAAGAGAAAGTCGAACTACGCATCGGCTACCAGAAGGCCGCCAGCCTGTTTGTGCTGCAAAAAGCCCAGGGCACGCTTGAAAAACGTTTGCTGCCGCTGAACGCCAGCGTCAAGTGGGTGGAGTTCCCGGCCGGCCCGCAACTGCTCGAGGGCCTGAATCTGGGCTCGGTCGACGTCGGCTATGTGGGGGAAGCGCCGCCCATCTTCGCCCAGGCCGCCGGCGCCAAGTTCGCCTACATAGGCTACGACCCGGCCGCGCCTGAGGCCGAAGCCATCGTCGTACCCAAGGACTCGGCCATCAAATCGGTGGCCGAACTCAAGGGCAAAAAAGTCGCCCTCAACAAGGGCAGCAATGTGCATTACCTGCTGGTCAAGCTGCTTGAGAAAAACCAGCTCAAGCTCAGCGACGTCCAGCCCGTCTACCTGCCACCCGCCGATGCGCGCGCCGCCTTTGAAAGCAAAAGCGTGGACGCCTGGGTGATCTGGGACCCCTTCACTGCCGCCGCTGAAAAAGCCATAGGCGCGCGTGTGCTGGCCGATGGCAAAGGCGTGGTCAACAACTACCAGTACTACCTGGCCGAACGCAACTTCGTCGCCAAAAACCCCAAGGTCATCCAGGCCCTGTTTGACGACTCGGTGGAGCGCGGCGCCTGGCTCAAGGCCAACCTCAAAAAGGCGGCCGAGCTGATCGCGCCGCTGCAGGGCCTGCCGGTCGACGTGGTCGAACTCAGCCTCAAGCGCTATGAGTTCAAGGTCCAACCCGTGCCCGCCAGCGTGATCGCCGACCAGCAAAAACTCGCCGACACCTTCTTCGAACTCAAGCTGATCCCCAAGGCCATCGCCGTCAGCGACGCCGCCTACAAACCGGCTCCCTGAAACCAGGACACCGCAGCATGAACACCTCCACACCACTCCAACTGCGCCGCCGCTTTCTGCAGATCGTCGCCACCACCGCCTCGCTGTGGGGCCTGGGCTTTCCGCGCGCCAACGCGCAGTCCGCCGCCAAGGCCGAAAAAGCCCCCGAGCAACTGCGCATCGGCTACCAGAAGTCCGCCGTCAACCTGGTCATCCTCAAGCAGAAAAGCGTGCTCGAAAAACGCTTTCCCAACACCAGGATCACCTGGGCCGAATTTCCGGCCGGGCCGCAGCTGCTCGAAGCGCTGTCGGTCGGCAGCCTGGAGTTCGGCCTGACCGGCGATTCCCCGCCCGTGTTCGCGCAGGCCGCCGGCAAGGACCTGGTCTATGTCGGCGTCGAGCCGCCCAAGCCCGACAGCTCGGCCATCCTGGTGCTGGGCGATTCACCCATCCGCAGCCTGGCCGGCCTCAAGGGCAAAAAAATCGCGCTGCAAAAAGGCTCCAGCGCCCACTACCTGCTGGTGCGTGCGGTCGACAAGGCCGGCCTCAAGTGGGACGACATCCAGCCCATCTACCTGGCGCCCGCCGACGCGCGCGCCGCGTTCGAGCGCAGAAGCGTGGACGCCTGGGCCATCTGGGACCCGTTCTACGCCGCGATCGAACTCGCCATCAAGCCGCGCGTGCTGGCCACCGGGCGCGAGCTGTCGAGCAACAACTCCTTCTACCTGGCCTCGCGCCCCTTTGCCACGCAGCATGTGCAGACGCTGTCCGCCTTGTTTGAAGAGCTGAGCCGCGCCGACGCGCTGGTGCAAAGCGACCGAAAAGAGGCCATCAAGCTGGTGTCGGAGTTCAGCGGGCTGGACGCCGGCGTGGTGAGCCTGTTCATCCAGCGCCGCCCGGTGTCGCCCGTGGGGCCGCTCAACGCGATCGCCATCGCCGACCAGCAGCGCGTGGCCGATGCCTTTCTGCGCCTGGGCCTGATCCCGCGGCCTGTGAAAGTGGCCGACATCGTGTGGCGGCCTGAAGCCACGCAGGTCGCGCGCAAATAAGCCCCCCACAAGACGCAGCACACAAGGAGTTTTTCATGCAGGTTTTCTGGTTCATTCCCACCCATGGCGACAGCCGCTACCTGGGCACCGGCGAAGGCGCGCGCGAGGTCAGCCACGACTACCTCAAGCAGGTCGCCACGGCCGCCGACACCCTGGGCTACGAAGGTGTGCTGATTCCCACCGGCCGCTCCTGCGAAGACCCCTGGGTGGTGGCCTCCAGCCTGTTGCCCGTCACCAAAAACCTCAAGTTCCTGGTGGCCGTGCGGCCCGGCCTGCACCAGCCCAGCCTGGCCGCGCGCATGGCCGCCACTTTTGACCGGCTCTCGGGCGGGCGCCTGCTGATCAACCTCGTCACCGGCGGCGACCAGGCCGAACTCGAAGGCGACGGCGTCTACCTGGACCACGCCCAGCGCTACGAACAGTCGGCCGAATTCATCCGTATCTGGCGCGAGATCCTCGCGCGCAGCCATGCCGGCGAAAGTTATGACTTCCAGGGCGAACACCTGAGCGTCAAAGGCGCCAAGCTGCTGTACCCGCCGCTGCAAAAACCGCATCCTCCGGTGTACTTCGGCGGATCCTCCGCTCCAGCCCATGAGTTGGCCGCCGAGCAGGTGGATACCTACCTGACCTGGGGCGAGCCGCCCGCCGAAGTCTCCAAAAAAGTCGCCGACGTGAAGGCGAGGGCGGCCAGGCACGGCCGCACGGTCAAGTTCGGCATACGCCTGCACGTCATCGTGCGCGAGACCGACGATGAAGCCTGGCGCGCCGCCGAAAGCCTGATCAGCAAGCTCGACGACGACACCGTGGGCCGTGCGCAGGCAGCCTTCTCTCGCATGGATTCCGAAGGCCAGCGCCGCATGGCCGCGCTGCATGCGGGCGGTGGCAAACGAACCAGGGCAGAGCTCGAGATAAGCCCCAACCTCTGGGCCGGCGTGGGCCTGGTGCGCGGCGGCGCCGGCACCGCGCTCGTCGGCGACCCCAAAACCGTGGCCGCGCGCATCGAGGAATACGCGGCGCTGGGCCTGGACACCTTTGTGTTCTCGGGCTACCCGCACCTCGAAGAAGCCTACCGCTTCGCCGAGCTGGTCTTCCCGCTGCTGCCGCGCAAGCTGCGCCAGAAGCTGCCGGGCCGCGTGCTCAACGGCCCCTTCGGCGAAGTCGTGGCCAACGATTACCTGCCGCGCGTCTCGCAAAGCTGAAACCGGAGCCTCGCCATGACAGATTCCCTTCGTGAACTTCAGGTGACCCCGGTGCCCGACACCGTGGACGCCCCCGGCCTGGGCTTTTTGCCGCTGGGTTCGGGTTTTGTATTGCCGCGCTTTCAATGGGCCGCCGTGTTGCGCGACCTCGGCCAGCGCCTGCTGCCCTGGGTGGTGCCGGTCGGGCTGGTGGCCTTGTGGCAGATTGCTTCCTCGCTGGGCTGGTTGTCGACGCGCGTGCTGCCGGCACCATCCGAGGTCCTCAAGGCCGCCTGGACGCTGTCGGCCTCCGGCGAGTTGTGGACGCATGTGAAGGTCAGCGCGGGCCGGGCGCTCGCGGGCCTGGCCATAGGCGGCGGGCTGGGCCTGGCCTTCGGCCTGCTGACCGGCTCCGTGAAGTTTTTTGAAACTTTGCTCGATTCGACCATCCAGATGGTGCGCAACATCCCCGCGCTGGCGCTGATCCCGCTGGTGATCCTGTGGTTCGGCATCGACGAGACCGCCAAGCTCTTCCTGATCGCGGTCTCGGTGTTCTTCCCGATCTATATCAACACCTTCCACGGCATACGCAATGTGGACCCCGGGCTGATCGAGATGGGCCGAACTTACGGCCTGTCGCGCTGGCAGCTGTACCGCGAGGTCATCCTGCCGGGCGCACTCTCGTCCATCCTCGTGGGCCTGCGCTTTTCGCTGGGCCTGATGTGGGTGATTTTGATCGTGGCCGAAACCATCTCGGCGCAGGCCGGCATCGGCTACCTGACCATGAACGCCCGCGAATTCCTGCAGACCGACATCGTGCTGGTCGGCATCCTGCTCTATGCCTTGCTGGGCAAGCTGGCCGACGTCTTCGCCCGCGGGCTGGAGCGCTACTGGCTGCGCTGGCACCCCGGTTACCAATCGGTTGCAGCCTGAACCGGCTGAGGAAACACCATGCTGCATCCCCAAGTCTCTTTTGAATCTTCCCAGGCCTACCTCTCGGCGGAATCCGGGCGCGCCATCACAGCGCCTGACACGCTGCCGCCGCAAGCATCGCTTTCATCGCAAGACCGCGGCGTGCGCCTTGAAATACGCGGCCTGTCCAAACGCTATGGCAAACGCCAGGTGCTGCAGCACACCGAACTCGTGATCGAACCCGGCGAGTTCGTCGCCATCGTGGGCCGCAGCGGCTGCGGCAAGTCGACCTTGCTGCGCCTGGTGGCCGGGCTGGAGGCCGCCACGCAAGGCAGCATCCGCCTGGACGGCCAGGACGTGACCGGCCTGCGCGAAGACACCCGCATCATGTTCCAGGATTCGCGCCTGCTGCCCTGGCGCCGCGTGATCGACAACGTGGCGCTGGGTTTGCCGGCCGACGGCCATGCGGCCGCGGCCGACGTGCTGGCCCAGGTGGGCCTGGGCGACCGCCAGCCCGACTGGCCGGCGCGCCTCTCGGGCGGGCAGCGCCAGCGTGTGTCGCTGGCCCGGGCCCTGGTGCACAACCCGCGCCTGCTGCTGCTCGATGAACCGCTGGGCGCGCTGGACGCGCTGACCCGCATCGAAATGCACCAGCTCATCGAAGGCCTGTGGCAGCGCAACGGCTTCACCGCTTTGCTGGTCACGCACGACGTGCAGGAAGCCGTGGCGCTGGCCGACCGCGTGATCCTGATCGAGGACGGCCGCATCGCGCTGGACGAGCGCGTGCGCATCGCCAGGCCGCGCGAGCGCAGCAACCCGCTGTTCGGCCAGATCGAGAAAAAGATCCTGGACCGCGTGCTGCAACAGCCCGGCGAGGCGATTTCACCGAGCGAGCCGCTGTGGCCCAGCACGCCGGTGCACGGCGTGCGCTGGGCCGTCTGAGTTTTTACCCATTCAACGATTTTTCAACCCAGTTCCAGGAGAACCTTTATGTCCATCCAAGCCATCAACGTCCGCAACCAGTTCCGCGGCAAGGTCAAGGAAATCATCCGCGGCGACGTCGTGTCCGAAATCGATGTTGAAACGCCCTGGGGCATCGTGACCTCGGTGATCACCACGCGCTCGGTCGACCAGCTGGAGCTGGCTGTGGGTAGCGAAGTCGTGGCGCTCGTCAAGTCGACCGAGGTGTCCATCGCCAAGCTGTAGGCAAGCCGCGCAGGCATGCGGGAGGCAAGGCCTCCCTGCCTGGCGGTGCTGACTGGGGATGTCTGATGCTCAAGCCGCGAGCGTCGGATAGTCCGTGTAGCCCTTCGCACCGGGCGTGTAGAACGTGTCCGGGGCAGGCGCGTTCAAGGGCGCGTCCTGGCGCCAGCGCTCGACCAGGTCGGGGTTGGCGATGAAGGGCCTGCCTATGGCGATCAGGTCCGCACGGCCGTCGCTCAGTGCCTGTTGTGCGCTGGCTTTGTCCTGTCCGCCGGCAAGGATAAAGGGGCCGTCGAACGCAGTTCTCAAGTCGGCCTTCAGCTTTGCCGGGACAGGCGGGGCGCCCATGGCTGAATGGTCCAGGACATGAACGTACATGAGGCCGAGTCCGGAGAGTTGCTTCACCAGCGCGAGGTACTGTTCGTCCACGCCTTCGAATGTACCGGTGCTATTGACCACGCCGTGAGGCGACAAGCGGATGCCGATCCGCTCGGCGCCGATTTCCTTCACGACAGAACGGGCGACCTCCAGTACCAGCCGGTTGCGCGCTTCGGCCGTGCCGCCGTAGCCATCGGTGCGGCGATTGACGTTGGCGTTCAGGAATTGCTCAAGCAGGTAACCGTTGGCCGCGTGCAACTCAATGCCGTCAAAGCCGGCCTGGATGGCAAGGCGCGCGGCCCTTGTGTACTCGCCGATCACGGCCTGGATGTCGGCCTCGGTCATGGCGCGCGGCGGCGAGTGCGGCTGGCTGCCTTGCGTATCGGTCCACATCTCGCCGGGGCAGGTCTCGGGTGAAGGTCCGACCACTTCGGCGCCGGCCGGCAGATTGGCCTGGTGGGTTACGCGGCCGGTATGCATCAGCTGCACGACGATCTTGCCGCCCTTGGCATGGACGGCGTCGGTCACCAGCTTCCAGCCTTGCACTTGCGCGTCATTGAACAGCCCCGGGATTCGTGCGTAGCCCAAGCCGTTGGGTGAGGGTGAAGTTCCTTCCGTGATGATGAGGCCGGCGCTTGCACGCTGGGCGTAGTAGGTGGCCATCAGGCTGTTGGGCGTGTTGTTGTCGACCGCGCGGCTGCGCGTCAGCGGTGACATCACGGCACGGTTTTTGAGCGGGATCGCGCGCAGGGGAAATGCATCGAAAAGCATGGGCTGTCCTTGGGGAAATCGAGAAGGGGATAGAAATGGAAGAGCAGCAACGGTCAGCTGGCTGGAGTCAACCGATCTTGTAACGAGGGGCCGGCGCTCCGGCTTGGGTGCCCGCGAACAGTTCGGCGCGGGCCGCATCGTATTTCTCCCACAGCGTTGCATCGGCGACTGAGGGCCACGTGATCGTTTCGCCCTGGTCCAAGCCCGCGAGCGCCGCATCGACCATGTGCTCGGTCGTCATCAAGGTCTCCTTGTTGAGGGCCGCCAGCGGGACGCCGGACAGATCCCAGATCTCGGTGGCTGTCGATGCCGGCAGGACCAGCTGAACCTTCACCCCGGTGCCGGCCAGCTCGTCCTGCAGACCTCGGCTGTATTGCAATACGAAGGCCTTGGTGCCGCTGTAGATCGCGCTGATTGGCAGTGAGTGGATGGCCAGGGCGGAAGCGATGTTGATGATCAGGCCCTGCTTCCTCGCCACGAAGGCCGGCACTGCAGCTTGCGTCAGGCGCGTCAGCGCGGTGATGTTGAGGGCGATCTGCGACAGCGCGTCGTCCGCGGATCTCTGGGCAATGGGCCCCAGCCGCGCAAGACCGGCATTGTTCACCAGGACGCGCACATCGGCACGGGTGGACAGGATCGTCTCGATCCGCGCCAGATCCTCGTCTTTGGTCAGGTCGGCCACGATAGGTTCGGCCTTGATACCGTGCGCTTTTGAGACCTGTGCGCAGAGCGCTTCCAGGCGGTCAGCGCGCCGGGCGACGAGAATAAGATCGTATCCACGCGCGGCGAGGCGGTCCGCATAGACGGCTCCGATGCCGGAGGAAGCCCCTGTGACAAGAGCGACTTTCTTGGAGTTGGGATTTGTCATTGATGGTTTTCCAATAAAATTGAGTACTCAACTAAAAGGTTGAGGGCTCAAATGTATGATTGATTGCATGAAATCCATCAATGGTCTAGTACTCAACCATTTTTCTAGTATGGGAATTACCACAAGCGTCGTTGATACGAAAAGTAGCCCGGATAGCTCCGCCGCAGATGAGCTGGACATCCTGGGTGGACGGGCCTGCACGGTCACGCCACTGCGGCTCGCGACTCGCAGGCTTGAGCAGCTGTATGACGAAGCGCTGGCGCCGTTGGGCCTCAAAGCCACGCAACTCGCGCTCATCGCCGGAATACACAGGCTCACGGGCGCCGATCAACAAGGACCGACGCTACAGGAGCTGGCAGCCCTGCTCGCCATTCAACTTTCCGCGCTGACCCATGCGCTAAGGCCTCTGGTGCGCGACGGAATTGTGGAGTTGCGCCAGGACGCCCAGGACCGCCGGACCAAACACAGCGTTCTCACTTCGCTTGGCAAGGCAAGGCTGTCAGAAGGCATAGTGCATTGGGCAGCAGTCAACGACCAGGTGGAGCTCGTTTTGGGGTCTGCCTCGGCTGCGAACTTGAGGGCTCTGGCCGATCAGGTGGCTTCCGACGCGTTTCTGCTTGCCTATAAGCAGCTATAAAAATATAGCGATTGCAAGTTTGCTCGGCCAGGTTGGCGTTGCCGAAAGAGGTGAGAGGGCAGCCGCGCGCAGGCCTTACTGCAGTTCGACGCCCGCCTTTTTCACCAGTTGCGCATACTTCACCAGTTCGCTGCGAAAGTACTGCGCTGCGACTTCCGGGCTGCCGGGGTTGATGGTGTTGCCCTGCTTTAGCATGGCTTCCTTCACCTCGGGCGTGGCATAGGCCGCTGCCACCGCGGCCTGGATGCGCTTGACATCGGCCGCGGGCAGCTTCGCAGGGCCGATCACCGCGAACCAGCCTTCCATGTTGTAGTTGGGTAAGCCCTGTTCCGCAATGGTCGGGATCTCGGGTGCCGCTGCCGAGCGACTGCTTCCGCCGACACCGATGGCGCGCAGGGCGCCGCTTTTCAGGTGCGCCTGCACGGCGGGGAGCGCCAGCACGCCCATGTCCACCTGCCCGCCGATCATGTCGGCCACCATGGGACCCACGCCCTTGTAGGGAATGTGTTTGGCCTTGACCTGGGCTTCGTCGAGAAACATCTGCGCGGCCAGGTGCAGGATGGTGCCGTTGCCGGACGAGGCGTAGTTGTAGGCATCGGGTTTGGCCTTGAGCAGCGCGACCAGTTCCCTCACATTGGCGGCCGGCAGTTTGGCGGGGTTGACCACCAGCACCATGGGCGTGGTGCCGATCACGGTGATCGGGGTGATGTCGTTGATCGGGTCAAACGGCAGCGACTTGTAGACGCTGGGGTAGATCACGTGGTTGTTGGACACCACGCTCAGCGTCATGCCGTCAGGCGCGGATTTGACCAGCGCCGAGGTGCCGACAATGCCGCCCGCGCCGGGCTGGTTTTCAATCACCACCGGATGGCCCAGCGTCTTGCCCAGCGCAACACTCGCCGCGCGGACGATGGTGTCCACGCCCGAGCCCGCGCCCACCGGCAGGATGAAGCGCAGCACTTTGTCGGTGGTCTGGGCCAGCAAGCTTCGCGGCGAAGCCAGGAAGGTACCGCCGACGAAAAGGGCGCCCAGCCCCCAGAGGGCCTGGCGCCGGGTCGCGGATTTATGGCTCAAGGCCGAGGTATCGCGGATCATCTGTTGGGTCATTTTGTCTCCTTCGTTGTCGTAAGTCGCGCAAATCGGCCGGCAGGTTCAACTCACTGCAGCCTGCCGGTGCAGGTCATCCACTTCAGCGGCGCCGTAACCCAGCCCGGCCAGCAACTCGCGCGTGTGCTCTCCCAGCGTAGGCGGGTGCAGGCGAACCCCCAGCCGCTGGCCCTGCAGGGTGATGGGGAACAGCGTGGTCTTGACCGTCTGCCCGGCTTTCGGGCCGTCGGGCAGGCGCACATCGGCCAGGCCGCCGGTGGCCAGCAAATGCTCATCATCGAACAGGTCTTCGGGCCTGCGGATGGGCGCAAACGGCAGGCCGGCTTCTTCCATCACGGCCGACAGCTCGGCCGCGCTGCGTGTGGCCAGCCGTGCGGTGAGGTCTTTCAACAGGGCCGGGCGCAGCACCACGCGCTGGTTGTTGGTGGCCAGCGCGGCATCGGCTTTCAGGTCGTCGAAGCCCAGCACGGTGCAAAAGGTCTGCCACTGCGCATCGCTGACGGCGGCCAGGAAGATCTGCTCGCCGTCCCGGACCGTGAAGACGTCGTACACCGCCCAGGGGTTTTCGCGCGCCGGCATGGGGGCGGGGTGTTTACCCGTCATGGCGTACTGCAGCATGTGCTGGCCCATCAGGAAGACATTGTTTTCATACAGCGCGGACTGCACTTCCATGCCCTTGCCGCTGATGCCGCGCTGGATCAGCGCGCCCAGCGCGCCAATCGCGCCAAACAGGCCGCCCATGATGTCGTTGACGCTGGTTCCGGCGCGCAGCGGGTCGCCGGGCCGGCCGGTCATGTAGGCGAGGCCGCCCATCATCTGCACGACTTCATCCAGCGCGGTGCGGTGGTCATACGGGCCGGGTAAAAAGCCTTTGTGGCTGACGTAGATGACGCGCGGGTTGACGGCGTTCAACGCGGTGTAGTCCAGGCCGTATTTCGCCATGGTGCCGGGTTTGAAGTTCTCGGCCACCACGTCGGCGCTGGCGCAGAGTTTGCGCGCCACCTCGGCGCCCACCGGGCTGTGCAGGTCAATGCCTATGCTTTTTTTGTTGCGGTTGAACAGCGGGAAAAAGCCGGAGCCGGCGCCCAGCAGGCGGCGCGTGCGGTCGCCGTCAATAGGCTCGACCTTGATGACCTCGGCGCCCATGTCGGCGAGCACCATGCCGCAGGTCGGCCCCATGACCATGTGGGTGAACTCCACGACGCGCAGGCCGGCCAGCGGCTGGGGTGGGGTGGAGGAAGCGGTGTTTTGCATGCGGTGTTCAGGTGAGAAAAACAAGGCGCCGGCCGGATGGGCAAGCGATGAGTTTAGGCCGTGGCGGCGGCCCTTTCAGCCGGCCGCATGGTTTTGGGCAGGCCCGCGCGCCACAGCGTGCCGTGCAGGCTTTCGCCTTCAAGCCAGCCCGCGACCTGGCCGCGCAAGGCCATCAGCTTGTCGAAGTCAATGCCGGTTTTAATGCCCATGCTCGCGAACATATAGGCCAGGTCTTCGCTGGCCACGTTGCCGCTGGCGCCGGGCGCGTGCGGGCAGCCGCCTATGCCGGCCAGGCAGGCGTCGAAGCGCGTGATACCGGCTTGCAGGGCCGCATAGACATTGGCGATGCCCATGCCGCGCGTGTCATGAAAGTGGCCGCAGTTGAGCCGCTCGCCGGCGACAAGGAGGGCCTGCCCGAACAAGGCGCGGACCATTTCCGGGTCGGCGTAGCCCACGGTGTCGGCCAGGCCCACGCAGTCGGCGCCGGCGTCCAGCACCGCTTGCAGCAGCCGCAGCACCTCGGCGGGTTCGACGCGGCCTTGCAGCGTGCAGCCGAAAGCGGTGCTGAAGCCCACTTCGATACGGATGGCGCTGCCCGAGGCATCGCGCAGGTCGCGTATCCGGGCGATCTCCGCAACCACCTCATCGGGCGTCTTGCGCAGGTTGGCCAGGCTGTGGGCGTGGCTGGCCGAGATCGGCAGCAGCATCAGGTGCGCGCCGGATTCGATGGCGCGTTCGGCGCCCTTGAGGTTGGGCACCAGCACCGAGGTCGTGAGGCCGGGCAGCGTTTTCGCAAAAGCCACCAGCTCGGCGGTGTCGGCCAGTTGCGGCAGCAGCCGCGCGGGCACAAAAGAGCCGACCTCGATCTCGCGCTGGCCGGCGTCGTAGGCCTGCTGGATCCACTGCAGTTTGTGGGCGGTGGGCATGACGGCGGCAATGCTTTGCAGGCCGTCGCGCAGGCCGACTTCGCGGATGCTGACGCGCTGGGGCAGGGTGGGTGCGGTATTCACGGGGGCTTGTCTCCGAAGAATTCAGGGGTTCTGCAGGGGTTCTGGCTCGGTGCCTCAGTTTAGAATTTCCCGAAACGTTTGGTTTGGCATTTTTGGAATCAATGGTGTTCCTGTTGGGAATATCTGGCCACCACAAACACCACAAACATCATCAGGAGACAAGGCATGAGAGACCTCGACATGACCACTCTGCGCCTCTTTGCCGCCGTGTGCGACGCCCGCAGCATCGCCCGCGCGGCTGAGCAGGCCAACATCGTCGGCTCGGCCATCAGCAAGCGGCTGGCCCAGCTTGAGGACACGGTCGGCACGCCGCTGCTGCTGCGCCGCCGCCACGGCGTGGAGCCCACACCGGCCGGCGAGAGCCTGCTGGAGCACGCGCGCGCCATTCTAGCCAGCGCCGACCAGATCGAGCGCGACATGGGTGCTTATGCGCTGGGCGTGCGCGGCCAAGTGCGCATCCTAGCCACGGCGTCCGTCATGGCCGAATCGCTGGCCGACGACGTGGCGGCTTTTTTGCAGGTCCAGGCGCACCACGACATCCGCGTCACCATGGAAGAGCGCGTCAGCCCCGAGGTGATAAGCGGCATCAAGGAGGGCGTGGCCTCCGTCGGCATCTGCTGGGACGCGGCCGACCTCTCGGGCCTGCAATCCTGTGGTTACCGCCATGACCACCTCGGCATCGTGCTGCACCCCTCGCACCCGCTGGCCGGCCACGAGAGTTTGAGCTTCGAGCAGACGCTGGACCACGAGCACGTGAGCCTGCCGGCGCACAGCGCGGTGCAGGTGCTGCTGCAGCGCGCGGCCGCGCTGAAGGGCAGGGTCGTGGTGCATCGCGTCATCGTCTCCAACTTTGAGGCGGCGCTGCGCGTGGTGCGCGCCAACCTGGCCATCAGCGTGGTGCCGCGCGAGGTCGCCGAGCCCTATGCAAGCACCTACGGCCTGCGCGTGCTGCCGCTGACCGATGCCTGGGCCAGGCGCCGTTTCGCCATCTGCTTTCGCGACGAAGCGGGCCTGTCGGCCGCGGCCAGGCTGCTGGTCAGGCACCTGGCGGATACCTCGGCGGCCTGAGCGGCGCAGGCCCTTAAAACCCCCTCTCGAGGGGCGGTGAAAGCGGCCGGCCTTCTTTTGCGTTAAAATAAGCCTCCAACCCACGGCAGACAAGCGTCATCAGCTATAGAAAATATAGCGTGCAGGGCTGATCCAGGCTAGGCCCAAACGGGTCCGGCAGCCGCCGCAAGGCCGGCGTCCTGGCCAGCCACGGCGCTTGATTTTGGGGAAGGAAGCCCCAAATTCACTGCATGAACGCCACCCATTCCCATCCCCACAAGACCGACCTCACGGTCACCCACGTGCTGGCCGAGTTGCTCGAGCGCCTGGAGCACAGCGCGGTGCCTGTAGGCGCCGAGCAATACCGCTCCGTCGTGCTGCACCTGGTCAGCGAACTGGGCGACGTGGAGCCGGGTACGGCGCTGGGCGCGCTGCTGGACACCCATCCGGCCGCCGCCGAGCTGTATGAAAACGTGAACTACCAGTACGCAGGCCTGTGCCGGTCCGCGCTGGATGCCTCGCTCGCCGCCGAGCAGCAGGCCAAAGCGGCCATCGACAAGGCCATGAACCGTCCAAACCCCCAACCGAAGGAAGATCCACACCATGGCAAGAGCTGACGCCAAAACCGCTGTCCTCGCAGACGGCCTGCGCTACAAGTCCAAGGTCTCGGGCTCCCCGTTCGCCGCCACCACCTCGTTCGGCGCGGCCACCATGTCGTGCTTTATGTGCGGCAAGCACCGCGCCCGTTCCCTGATGGGCACGCGCAAGGTGCTGGGCAAGTCCCAGGCCGTGTGCTCGCCCTCATGCAAGGCGCTCGACGAAGCCCTCGAGAACGCGGCCAACCAGGGCTGAGCTACACAGACTGTTTCACCGCTTCCTGCCTTTGGCCGGCGTGGCGCCTTGATCACGCCGCGGCCCGGGGCCATACTGTGCCAATACTCCATTGAACAGTTGAAGAAAGGTGATTCCATGGCCTCCCTGCCCACGCCGGACCCGGTACTTGAACCCGACGAAGCCATAGACCACATCCGCGGACGCGCGTCCGCCCCGGTCACGCTGGTCGAGTACGGCGACTTCGAGTGCCCCTCCTGCTTCCAGGTGCACTCGGCCCTCAAGGTCATGCTGCCGCACTTCGGCCAGCAACTTCGTTTTGTCTTCCGGCACTTTCCGCTGCGCGAGGTGCACCCGCACGCCGAGCTCGCCGCCGAAGCGGCTGAGGCCGCCGGCGCCCAGGGCAAGTTCTGGCCCATGTACGAGCTGCTGTTCACCCACCAGCAGCACCTCAAGGACAAAAACCTGCTCGACTACGCCACCCAGGTCGGCCTCGACATGGCGCGCTACCAGAACGAGATGAGCGACCACGTCTACCTGCAGCGCGTGCAGGAGCACATGCAAACCGGCCGCCACCTGGGCGTGCGCTCAACGCCGGCGTTTTACGTCAACGGCGTGTTTTGTGACGTGTCTTTCGGGCTGCAGCATCTGCATGAGGCCATCGACAAGGCGCTAGGGCAGCAAGCCAGCGCTTAGCCGTCGACCGGCTGCAGAGGCGTCGCCAGCGTCTTTTGCAGAAACGCCAAATCCAGCCAGCGGCCGAATTTAAAAGCCGCCTGTTTGATCGTGCCGCAGTGCTCAAAGCCCAGGCGCTTGTGCAGCTCCATGCTTGCCGTGTTGTCCAGGTCTATCGCGCCCACCAGGATGTGCATGCCTTGCTCCTCGGCCTTGGCGACGATGGCCTCCAGCAGCCTGCGCCCCAGCCCCTGGCCTCGGTAGCTTTTTTCGACGTAGACGGAATGCTCCACCGTGTACTTGTAGGCCGGAAACGCGCGAAACGTCCCATAGCTCGCAAAGCCCAGCAGCTTGCCGCCGTCGTCCTCCAGCCCTATTACCGGAAAGCCGTTCGCGCGCTTGGTGGCGAACCAGGTAACCATGCTTTCGGGCGCGCGCGGCTTGTAGTCGTACAGCGCCGTGGAGTTCACGATGGCCTCGTTGAAGATAGCCAAAATCTGGCCGGCATGGCGTTCTTCGGTGCACAGGACGGGATGCATGGGAAGCTCCTTTCGGAAAGAGGGGATCAGGATTTGTCTACTATAAGAGATTATTTGTCCTTTATGATAGACGAATGCTTTTACTCAAGGACCGCCATGACGATTGACGCCCTGATCGCCTCCCGGCTGCTGGCCCTGCGCCAGGCCAAAGGCCTGAGCCTGGCCGCACTGGCCGAAGTCTCGGGCGTCAGCAAGGCCATGATCTCCAAGGTCGAGCGCGCCGAAAGCAGCCCCACCGCCATGATCCTGGGCCGCCTCGCGGCCGGCTTGGGCGTGCCGCTCGCGCAGCTGCTCACGGAAGAAGACAAGGAAGCTGGCCGCCGGCTGCGCAAAAAAGCCGATCAGGAAGTCTGGCGCGACCCCGAAGCCGGCTACCTGCGCCGCCAGGTCGCCGAGCGCGGGGCCGGGCAGGGCGCCGAAATGGTCGAGGTTGAACTGCCGCGTTCCACCCGCGTCGCCTACCCGAGGTGGACAGGCCAGCCCTACCGCCAGCGCCTCTGGCTGGTCGAAGGCGGGCTGCGCATTGATTACGGCGACGAGGTCTTCGAGCTCGAGCCCGGCGACTGCCTGGACTTTGGCGTGGACCGCCCGCTGGTCTTTAAAACTTTGGGGCGCAGCGGCTGCCGCTATCTACTGGTGATCAGCCCTGGCGCTTAAACGGCGGCCGATCCCGGCAAGGAAACCGCCTGCGCCGCGTTCCGCGCCCGTATGCGCCGCACCTGCAGCGTCGCGCCAATGATGTAAAGCAGCAGCAAGACGCCCGTGGCCGCCTTGAGCTCAGGCGCCTCGGGGCTGGCCAGCAGCGGCGCACCGAGTGGCAGGCGCGTCGAGGTCTCGGTGATCGCCGGGATCATGTGGAACAGAAAGGTGATCGAATAACTGAGCGTCTCCACATACGCCGATGCACGGCCCAGCACCTTGGTGGTGCCCGCCACCCAGGCAATGCCCAGCACCAGCAAGGTGATGATGCCCAGCGCATGCGGCTTGCCGAAGCCGCCATGCTGGAAGATGCCGAAGCTCGTGAGGCAGGTCAGCACCGTGGTCCAGATATAGACTTTGCCCAGGGTGGATGCGGCGATGATTTCCTTGTCGCGAAAAAAGGCAATCAGCGCGGCCGCGACGGCCACCAGGCTGATGGCGGTGTGGATCACACCGAGGTAGGTCAAGCCATAGATCATTGGAATCTCCTGGTGCCCCGGCAAGGCCAGGGCCGTGGGTTGAACAAGCAGGCGTCCCTGACAAGCAAACGCCATGCCGCGCAAATTGTGGCGCGCGGCACTGCTTTTGCCTACGGTTTTGCAGGCCATGTGGCTACGGCCCGATAATCGGTAGCAAGCGTGGCCACAACAGGCCGCGCACTGACACCAAAGTACTATGAAAAAAACTTTTCAATTGAAGGTCGAAGGCAAGAACCGCGAGCGCCTGCTCGAAGCCGCCAAACACGACATCCGCAAATACCTCAAACGCGAACGCGCCAAGGCCTTGCCCAAGGGCATCGATTTCTGGGACTTCGATTGCAAGTCCGGCTATAGCGAAGCCTCTGCGGCCGTGGTCTCCGTCGCCGACCTGATCAAGTCCATCGACGAGATCGTGAAAGACGGCGGCGAGCAGTTTTATGTGGAGGTGCTGGCCAAGGGCGGGGTCAAGGTCCCGCGTGCGCGCAACGAGGGCGAGGACGATTTCGCCGACGTCGAATAAGCATGCGCAGGCTCTTTGTGCTCCTGCTGATGATGGCATTTGCCACGGCGGCGAATGCGGACCCGAATCTTGTCGGCCAGTGGAAGTCTGACTCCGATATCAGCATGCGCTTCAATAACGAGCGCGCAAAGCTGGACAGCAAGACGGCCTTGTTTCTCTCCCAGATAATGGGTCATCTCACCCTGACCTTTACGGCAGATGCCATGACTTCCGAGCTGCCGGATCTGGAGACGCGAACGCAGGAAGGCCGAAAGAGGCCATTGACCGGTTTTCGCGAAACCCATCCCTATCGTGTCCTGGGCGTTGCGTCGGATTCGGTTGCCGTCAAAACTATTGCGCCAGTGACCGGCAGGGACGCCATCGTTGTCTATAACTTCATCAGCCCAGACATGCTGTGGGTGTACGCAGGCGGCGAAGACAACTCGGCGAGTCTTCATCTGCGTGAATACTATGTGCGGGTGAAGGATGTGCCCAAGCCGGATGCGCCTAAAGACGCCCGTCCCTAAGCCGCTCCCGCAGGAGGGCGAAGTCCGCTCACGGCGGGCCGGAGTTTTTGTGGAAGTGGTGGTGAAGGGTGGGGTGCGGGTCGCGAGGGTACGCAATGAGGGTGATGATGATTGGGATGACGGGGAATAAGCCAAGCTCTATGAAGGCAACTGCCGCAGCGCTCTTGCTGGCAATGCTGCCGGCCTTTGCACGCGCGGCGGATTTGTCGGGTGCGTGGATTTCCTGTGACCCTGCATCACCTTGGGGCCACACGCTGCTATCAGTGGACCGTGAGGGCGGCGGCTACCGGTGGACGGCCGAGTGGGGATCTTCTTACGCTGCCAGCGGCGCTGCGGACTTGAAGAAGGGCGTGCTGGTACTTCGCGGCTGCAGTTCTTATTCAGGTGACCTTGCTTCCGGATGCGATGAGAAGAACCCACCCGTGTTTGCCCGGCTGCACAAGGAAGATTTCGCGCGTGTCCGAACCTCTTTCGGTGAGGCCGATTTGCGCGGAGCCAGGTGGGTGCGTGTCGCCGGCGACGGCGCTGCCTGGCAGGCGCTCGCCGGGAAGTGTGAGGCCGTCGTCGCAAAAAAGAACGCGCTCAAGGAACGTAAAAGCCAATAGGCGCCCCAGCCCTCGAAAGCAGAAAATGTTGACCCCATTGAGCCGTAGTCAAAAGTGCCTGCAGCGATTCGTGTTTTTGCTGTTGGGCCTGTTTTTCGCATCCGTAGTCGCTGCGGCCGACAACTACGATTTGATGATGCGAGCCATAGAGCGCAATGATGTAGTGCAAGTCAAAGCGCTGATTGCCGGCAAGATTGATCCCAATCTGCGCAAGGACAGCCGCGCATCGCCCACCTTCATGACCTTCGCCGCTTCCCACGACCGGACGGAAATACTTCAGCTTCTTCTGGGTGCGGGCGCCGACGTGAACAGTGCGGATGGGGACATGCAGACGCCCCTGATGCAGGCAAGCCGCCACGGCCATGTTCGCGCGGTGAAGCTGCTTCTCGAATCGGGTGCCCGCCTCAATGAGGTCTCGAGGTGGGGCGACACGGCCTTGACCCAGGCGCGGGAAGCCGGCCACGGTAGGGTGGCCAAACTGTTGATCAAGGCGGGGGCGACTCCTTGATGTCGGGCCGCATCGCCTGAAGCCGCGGACGTCCGCGTTGAGAAACTACGACCTTATGGACAGAGACCCCGAAGCCCCTTTAGGCCCGTTCCCCGACACCTTCAAGCAGGGCGATGTGTTCTGGATAGAGCCCGACCCCTCACGCGGTTCCATCCCAGGCTCCCCGCATCCCCACGTCATCGTGCAGGACGACGTTTTCAACCGCTCTCGCATCAGCACCGTGATTGTTTGCGCACTGACCTCTAAGCTGAGCCGCGCGACGGAACCGGGCAATGTCTTGCTGGAGCCTGGCGAGGGGAACCTCGAGAAGCAGAGCGTGGTGGTCGTGTCGCAGCTGTCTTCGGTTTACAAGACGCGATTGGGCGCGCACATAGGGGCGTTGTCGGATGAACGGGTTCAGCAGATACTGGCGGGGATGCGATTTTTGCAGGCGTCTTTTCTCAACCGTTAGTCCCCCGTCTCACCCTCCTGATGAGTCCCGCCGCCTGCATCCATACCTGACACCTGAAGGCCAACACCATGCCAGCACCGGGTTCCTCCACCATCACACTGCTTGTGTTGCTTCCGCTGGTCGCGTGGCGTGTCTATGCCCGTTTTCGGCGCATGGTGGGGCGCCAGCGCCTGTCGAGGATTCGCCCCTGGATCACGCTGGCAATCTTTCCCGTCTTGATAGTCCTGCTGGGCTTCGCCGCACATGCGCATCTAGACCGGCTGCTTTGGCTTGCCGGCGGGCTGGGCCTTGGCGCTTTGCTCGGCACCTTCGGGCTGCGCAAGACGCGCTTTGAGCCGACGCCCGAAGGCCTGTTTTACACGCCCAATGCGCATCTGGGCATTGCGCTTTCACTGTTGTTCGTCGCGCGCATTCTTTATCGCCTGTTCGAGGTCTACGTCATCGCACCGGGGATGCCGAACGGCGTCGGTGATTTCGCACGGAGTCCGCTCACGCTGGCTGTTTTTGGCCTGCTGGCGGGCTACTACATCCGCTACGCCATCGGCCTGGTCCGCTGGCGCGTGGGTGTTCTGCGGGCCAAGAGGGAACGTGAGGCATTGGGGCGGGATGCTTAGATTTGCCAACCTCGTAGATTGACTCGGACACCACTTTTAAGAGCCGTTGCAATTCGTCCCCTGCAATCGCAGACGTAAGGATCATCAAAGCGCATTGCCTCAGGCCCCTCGCCGTAAATCAAAGACCACTGTTAACAGCGTCAACGAGAACGCCAACATCACAAGCGTACACGCCCGCAGAGTTTGCCGAGTTCAACTCAATGATCTTCATCTGTCCGCCAGTGATCGCAACATCAATAGTGAAAGCCTTGTTGGGCATCCAATCATCTACACAAGCTTGTGCGAATTCCCTGATGGCAGACGGTACTTCGCTGGAGACCGAGAGGTGTTCGCCGACCTTGTAGCGTGATCCAGTCACGATTACTCCATCGATAGCAAAGAGGCGGAATTCGGCCTCGATCTCGGTCAACGGAGCCATCACCACGCGGTCGCCTGGAAAGAGCGTTACGTCAGGAGCATTGGAAACTCGCGTCACACCGTCGCGAAATTCTTCCAGCTCTTGCCACGTCATGACTGTGCCTGCGAAAGACTTGCTGTCCAACGTTGGCCGAATGAAAAATCGATCCCAAGTGCGCGGCAACTCGGCTAGTGAAGCGCAAATAGCCGACGAGTTTAGAGCTCGGGAACCGTACATGTTCAGCATGAGTTCATAGTCCAGGTTCGCGTCGAAGTAACCAGGCTTCCATCCGCGCGCTTTCGCCACGTTGCCAAGCCCTGTGCTGCCATATACAAAAATCCCTTCTTCAGGAAGGTGGCCCGGTTCGGAGACGAGTTCGTGAAAAAAAGGAACCAAGCTAACCAGGCTATAGGCCGTGCCGCGGGCCTGCAGTGCGCGCTCGAAGCGACTGAGATCTGCTGGGTTGATGAGGTTCCGCTGTAGTATCCAATGCATGAGTCGCTAACGATGTGACGAGATGGTTGCTGCGATCGATTCTAGACTCGTGCTACCGCGCGCTGTGCCAAGATGATTTCGTCAAAGGCATACGAGCTGTGCAGGGACGGCGATGGGTCTGCCATTGCAGCTTGGGCTTATTTGCAGGCCATTCGAACCGAAACCGAGTCAATTTTGGCCGCGGGCGTGGAAAGCGCCGGGATCGTGCTTTGCGGATACGTGCTGATAAGGAGCCGTTCACCTTCGAGCCGATATTCATAGTCGCGGCTTCCTCCCACAAGGTCCGGGCGGGAGCTGTGAGAGACCATGGTGGCGGTATATGTGCCTGGCTTCGTGATGCGGTAGGTGTAGTCGATAAGGGAGTCCCCGGCCGGTAGGGGACAGCGCATGGAGATGCGATCCGACGTGACCTTGAAGGAGCAGCCGCCGGCCTGGGTTCTGCTGTTTCCATCTTTGAGATATATGACAACGCTTTCGCCTTGCCAGCAACCCTGGAGATCCGGACCCGCTGCGGACACCGATGAAGCTGCAAGCAGCGCAAGCGTCATGCCGAAGAGCGCCAGTGGCATTCTGATGGTTTGCACTATTTTCATAAAGTGTCCTTTGCCGCCGCAGCCCGCAACTTATCTTTCTTGCTAGGCCGTTTCCCCTTGACCCCACCCGTCCCCGCTGGATCGACTGGGTTCATCGCCGCCACCTCCACCCGCTCAAAACCCGCGACCTGCTCGCGCGCGACTTTGATGCCCAGGCGTTTTTCGATGAGTTTGAAATGCGCCTCGGTGTCCGCGCTCACAAAACTCACGGCCACACCCGCTTCCCCGGCGCGGCCGGTGCGGCCTATGCGGTGGGTGTAGTCGGTGACAGAGCGCGGCAGGTCGTAGTTCACGACGACCGGCAGTTGCGCGATGTCTATGCCGCGCGCGGCGACGTCGGTCGCGACGACCACTTGCACGGCCTTGATCTTGAAGTCCTGCAGCACCTGGGTGCGTTTGCCCTGGCTCAGTTCGCCGTGGAAGGGTTCGGCTTCGATGGCTACCTTGCGCAGCTTGTCGGCCACGATTTCGGCGGCGTGTTTGGTCGCGACGAAGACCAGCACACGTTCCCACTTTTCGGTCTGGACCAGGTGGCGCAGCAGCTGGGTGCGGCGAGGCGCGTCGACTTCGATGGCGCGCTGGGCGATGTCGGGCACGGCCTGCACCACGGGTGCTACTGCGATGCGCAATGGGTCGCGCAGCAGGCTGGCTGCCAGGGCTTCAATCGCGGGCGGGAAGGTTGCTGAGAAGAACAAGGTCTGGCGTTTGGCCGGCAGCAGGGCCAGGATGCGATTCAGTTCCTCGCCAAAGCCCAGGTCCAGCAGGCGGTCGGCTTCATCCAGCACCAGGCTTGCTGTGCCTGCCAGGGTCAGGGCGTTGTGGTCTATCAAGTCAAGCAGGCGGCCCGGTGTGGCGACCACGATGTCGGCGCCGCCGCGCAAATTCATCATCTGCGGGTTGATGGAGACACCGCCGAATACCACAGCGACCTTGATGCGCTGCGGCAAAAACTTTGCGAATCCCACAGTGGCCTCGCCGACCTGCGCAGCCAGCTCGCGTGTGGGCACCAGGATCAGCGCGCGCACGGGCCGGTGGCCGGCGGGTGCGGCCGTGGTGGCCAGGTGCTGCAGCAGCGGCAGCGTAAACGCGGCCGTCTTGCCGGAGCCGGTCTGGGCCGAGGCCACGAGGTCGCGGCCTTGCAGGACGGCCGGGATGGCGGCCTGTTGGATGGGCGTGGGGGCGGTATAGCCTTTTTCGTCCAGGGCGCGCAGGAGCAGGGGCAGCAGCGCGGGCGAAAAGCCCAGTGAAGAAAATGGCATGGGTGGGTGTGGAGGTGGGTGGGAAGACGCGGTGTTGGCGCGGTGTGGGCCGCGTGGGGCGGGCCCGGCAGGGCCGCCTGAAGCCCCAAGTTTAAGGCCGCGCGCTTTTGGCCCTGGCCGGCGCCAGAAACAGCAGCGCGCAGGCCGAGGCGCCCAGCGCGCACAGCACGCAGCCCAGCACCACCCAGCGGAAGGCCGCGACCAGCAGTTCGGGCGGGGCCGATTGCACCGGCCCGCGCAGCGCGGCGGCAAACACCACGCCCAGCAGGGCCACGGCCAGCAGGCCGGCGACGCGCGCGACGGCGTTGTTGATGCCCGAGGCGATGCCGGCATGCGTGGCGGGCACGGCGTTCATGACCGTGGTGGTCAACGGCGCGACGGCAATCGTCATGCCCAGGCCCAGCACCAGCATGGCGGGGAAAAAGCCGGCCCAATAAGGCCAGCCCACGCCGGGCAGGGCCAGCAGCGCAAAACCCGCGGCGGCCAGGGCCGGCCCGGCGATCAGCATGGCGCGCGCGCCGAAACGCTCGGTGAATTTGGCGGTGGCCGGCGACAGGAAACCGAGCAGCAGCGAGAAGGGCAGCAAGGTGGCACCCGCGGCGGTGGCCGAATACTTGAAAGCGCCTATCAGCACAAAGGGCAGGAAGAAGAGCGCGCCGCTGAGCGCGAAATACAGCAGCAGCGTGAGCAAATTGGTGCCCACAAAATCGCGCGACTTGAACAGGCCCAGCGGCATCATGGGCGCGCGCGTGCGGGCCTGCACATAGACAAAAGCCAGCAGCAGCACCGCGCCCCCCACGATGGGGCCCAGCACGCTCGCCGCCTGCCAGCCGCGCTCGGGCGCCAGCGTGAGGCCGTAGGTCAGGCCGCCCAGGCCGCCGGCCACCAGCAGCACGCCGGGCCAGTCAAGCTGCTGGGGCGCATCGGGGTCGCGGCTGTCGGGCACGGCGTAGAGGGCCAGCCATACAGTGGCCACGGCCATGGGCACGTTCAAAAAGAAGATGGAACGCCACGACACCGCATCGACCAGCCAGCCGCCCAGCACTGGTCCCGCGGCACCGGTGATGGCTGCCCAGGCAGCCCAGGTGCCGATCGCCTTGCCGCGCGCCTCGCCTTCGAACACATTACCGATGATGGCCAGGCTGGCCGGCACCAGCAGCGCCGCGCCCACGCCCTGCAGGGCGCGCGCCGCGATCAGCGCCAGCGGCCCGGGCGCCAGGCCGCAGGCCACCGAGGCGGCGGTGAACAGCGCAATGCCGATGATGAAGATCTTGCGCCGCCCGAAGCGGTCGCCCAGCGAGCCGCCCACCAGCACCAGCGAGCCCAGCAAAAGCAGGTAGGCATTGATGACCCATTGCATCTCGGCCAGCCCGGAGGCCGAATCGCCGGCCAGGTCGCGCTGGATGGCGGGCAGGGCGATGTTGACGACGGAGCCGTCGATAAAGGCCATGGAGGAGCCCAGCACCGTGGCGGCCAGCGCCAGCTTGGGATGGGCCGTCTGGCCACAGTCGCCGGCCTGGGCGCGGATGATGCCTTCGTCACAAGGGGCGTGTGGGCTGGCGGGCATGGGGTCTCCTGCGGTCGTGGGTGTGGAGTTGATTCGGTTGTTTGACAAATTGTCTGATAATGGATAATATTTCCAGATGACGACACCTAGCGCGCAGCCACCCATGCCCCATCCTGCCAGTTCCCCGCCCTCCAAGGCAAGCAGGCCGGCCGATGCCCAACTGCTGCTGCTGCTGGACAAACACGCGGTCGAGTCCATGCTGCTGCCCGCCGACGTGCTGGCGGCCGTGCGCGAGGCCTTTGTGCTCCACAGCCAGGGAGAGGGCCGTGTGTTCTCCCTGGTGCGTGAAAGGCTGGCCACCGGCGGCGTGTTCGGCATCAAGTCGGGCGACGTGGGTGCGCAGTCCTTACTGGGCTTCAAGGCCGCCGGTTTCTGGCCCGGCAATCCCGCGCGGGGCGCCGACGCCCACCAGGCCACCATCATGCTGATAGACCCCGCCACCGGCCGGCCGACCTGCCTGATCGACGGCAACGCCGTCACCACCGAGCGCACCGGCGCCGCCGGCGGCCTGGGCCTGGAACTGGCGCGGCCCGACAGCCGCACCGTGTGCGTGTTCGGCACCGGCGTGCAGGCCCAGGCGCAACTGCGTTTTGCCCTTCGCCAGCTGCCCGGGCTGCGCCAGGTGTTTTACGCCACGGCTGACGGCCAGCCCCAGGCCGCGTTTGAAGCCAGGTTTGCCGGCCAATGCGCCATCACGCACGCGGCGGATGTGAATGCCGCCGTGACCCAGAGCGACGTGGTGATCACGGCGACCACCGGCAAGGGCCCGCTGTTCGATGCGGCCGCCGTCCAGCCCGGCACCCATATCAATGCGGTGGGCAGCGACACCAAGGGCAAACGCGAGCTGCCCGAGGGCCTGCTGGCCAGGGCGCGCGTGTTTGTGGACGATGCCGCCCAGTCGCGCGGCATAGGCGAGCTGCAATGGGCGCCTGAAACCGTTTGTACTGAAATCGGCGACGTGCTGTCGGGCAAGGCCGCCTTTGCGCGCGGCGCCGGCGACATCACAGTGTTCGACATGACCGGCATCGCCTTGCAAGACCTCACGGTCGCGCGCATGCTGGAGCAGCGCGCACGCCGGGACGGCAAGGGCCAAAGCATTTCCTGGCCCTGGTGACCCGTTTAAAGCCTTTGACTACAGTTCTGGAGATTCCCTTGACCGCCACCACCCAATCCCACCCCCTGGCCGCCCTGGACACGCCGGCCGCCGTGATCGACCTGCCGCGCATGCAGCGCAACATCGAGCGCATGCAGCAGCGCATGAACGCGCTGGGTGTGCGCTTCCGCCCGCACGTCAAGACCAGCAAATGCACGCCGGTGGCGCGCGCGCAGCTGGCAGCCGGCGCGCAGGGCATCACGGTTTCGACGCTCAAGGAGGCCGCGCAGTTTTACGCCGACGGCTTCACCGACATCCTGTACGCGGTCGGCATGGTGCCGGCCAAGCTGCCGCAGGCGCTGGCGCTGCGGCGCCAGGGCTGCGACCTCAAAATCATCACCGACAGCGTGGCCTCGGCCGCGGCGATTGCCGCTTTCGGCCGCGAGCACGGCGAAAAATTCGAGGCCTGGATAGAAATCGACAGCGACGGCCACCGCTCCGGCATCAAGCCCGGCGAGGCCGCCTTGATTGACGTGGCGCGTGCGCTGCACGAAGGCGGCATGTTGCTGGGCGGCGTGATCACGCATGCCGGCTCCAGCTACGACCTGCACACGCCCGAGGCGCTGGCCGCCATGGCCGAGCAGGAGCGCGCCGCCTGCGTGCAGGCGGCCGAACGCGTGCGCGAAGCCGGCCTGCCTTGCGCGGTGGTCAGCGTGGGCTCAACGCCGACGGCGCTGTCGGCGGCGCAGCTCGAGGGCGTGACCGAAGTGCGCGCCGGCGTGTATGTGTTCTTCGACCTGGTGATGCACAACATCGGTGTCTGCGCCACCGACGACATCGCGCTCAGCGTGCTGACCACGGTGATAGGCCACCAGGTGGAAAAAGGCTGGGCCATCGTCGACGCCGGCTGGATGGCCATGAGCCGCGACCGCGGCACGCAGAAGCAGGCCCACGACTTCGGCTACGGCCAGGTCTGCGATGCCGAGGGCGAGGTGCTGGCGGGTTATGTGCTCAGCGGCGCCAACCAGGAGCACGGCATTCTTTCGCGCGAAGGCGCGCCCGACACCGACATCGCCACGCGCTTCCCGGTCGGCACGCAGCTGCGCATTTTGCCCAACCATGCCTGCGCCACGGGTGCGCAGCATCCTGAATACCATGCGCTCTCCGAGACTGGTGAAGTCGCGACGTGGCCTCGGCTGTACGGCTGGTGAGACCTTCCTAGCGGCACATGCTGTAGCCGCCCGTTTCTAAATGGAAATGGTCTTTGTGCACCGCGTTGTAGTCGGGGCCCAGTACACCCTTGAAATATTTGCAGGCGCCCTCGTGGGCCTCGCGCAGCAGCATCTCTTTAGGCTTGAGCGGTGTGGCGGCGTCTTCGCCGGCCCAGTCCTTGAGCACCGTGATGCGCTGGCCATCGGCCAGGGTGAAGGCTGAGATGTCCAGTGCATTGGCCGTGGCGTGGCGGCTGCGCGCGCGGGCCGGGGCATTGGGCTGCGCGCCTTCGCCGCGGTTCACGTTGCGGCAGGCATAACTGCCCAGGTGGTCCACGCCGGCCACGCGCTGGCCCATGTGCTTTTGCGCCGCGGGCTGCAGCGCATGCCTTTCCCACATGAAGAAGCTCAGCGCCATCGGGCAGCTGAGCGGAAACGGCGCGCCCATGCGCACCGCCGCCGTGCGCAGCCGCACCGCGTTCTGGAAACCGCAACCGTCGCCGGTGCTGCGGTCGGCCACGATGTCGTACTGCATGCCTGTGGTTGCCAATGCGGCTTGGCAGCGCTCCGGGTCGTTGCGCGCACGCGAGAGTTTGTAGCGGGTCAGCAGGCCGGGCTGGGCCATCACGTCCAGCGGCGCCCAGGGATTCAATTGCGGGGGGATGTGGATCACGTCGGTGTAGACGCCGTAGACACCGGTGGCGAGGGCGCTCCACAGCAGCAACGCGAGCCAGCGGCCCCAGCGCAGGGGCCTGGCTGGCGGTGGGGGTGTCGGGTCTTGCGTGGGGAACGGCTCCTGGGGCATGCCTGTTTATAGCTGAGGCGCCTCGGGGCGCTTCGCCGTACGAAAAAATTTGTAGCAATCGCCATGCATCTCGCCAATCCCTGGCTTGATCCGGCATCATGCGGGCATAAGCATTGCATCCCCTCATGTTCCCCTTCGCAACGGAGTTTTGATGGCTGACGACCCAACCCCCACACCGCCACCGCTGGCCGAGAGCCGGCGCCACCAGATGTTCCCCGTGCTCAGCGCGGCGGAGATCGCGCGCATCCACCGCTTCGGCACGGTGCTGCATTTCCGCAAAGGCGACAGGCTGTTCGCCGCCGGCGAGCCCGGCCCCGGCATGTTTGTGATGCTCAAGGGCTCGGTCACCATCACGCAGCGCGACGGCCTGGGCAATGTGGTGCCCATCGTCACGCAGGGCCCGGGCCAGTTCCTGGCCGAGGTCGGCCAGCTCTCGGGCGCACCGGCGCTGGTCGACGGCCATGCCGAAGACGACGTAGATACCCTGCTGGTGCCGCCCGGCCAGCTGCGCGCGCTGATCATTGCCGAGGCCGACCTGGGCGAGCGCGTGGTGCGCGCGCTGATCTTGCGGCGCGTGGCGCTGATCGAGGCCGGCGCCAGCGGCCCGGTGCTGATAGGCCGGCCGCAATCGGCCGCCGTGGTGCGGCTGCAAAGCTTTTTGAACCGCAACGGCGAACCGCATCACGTGGTCGACATCGCGCAGGACACCGATGCCGCGGCGCTGATGGAGCAGTACGGCGCCGCTGCGGGTGACGTGCTGGCGGTCTGCCCCGACGGCTCGGTGCTGGTGAACCCCGGCGAAAACCAGCTGGCCCGCTGCATGGGCATGGTCGATACGCTGGAGCACCCCGAACTCTTCGACGTGATCGTGGTCGGCGGCGGGCCCGCAGGTCTGGCAACCGCGGTGTATGCGGCCTCGGAAGGCCTGCAGGTGATGGTGCTGGATTGCAGGGCCTATGGCGGCCAGGCCGGCGCGAGCGCGCGCATCGAGAACTACCTGGGCTTTCCGACCGGCATCTCGGGCCAGGCGCTGGCCGGCCGCGCTTACGTGCAGGCGCAGAAGTTCGGCGTGGAGATGCTGATCCCGGCGCAGGCCCAGTCACTGGACTGCGCGGCCAAGGCCATCAAGGGCGAGCTGCATGTGAAGCTGACCGACGGCCGGACCCTGCGCGCCAAGACCGTGGTGGTGGCCAGCGGCGCGCGCTACCGCCGGCCCGAGGTGCCGCGCCTGGCCGAGTTCGAAGGCCGCGGCGTCTGGTACTGGGCCTCCGCGCTCGAAGCCAAGATGTGCAGCCAGACCGAAGTGGTGCTGGTGGGCGGCGGCAATTCAGCCGGCCAGGCGGCGGTCTTCCTGTCGCAGCACGCGGCCAAGGTCAACATGCTGGTGCGCGGCCCCAGCCTGGCGGCCAGCATGTCGCGCTACCTGATAGACCGCATAGGCGCCACGCCCAATATCGAACTGCTGCCGCAGACCGAGGTGGTCAAGCTGCACGGCGACGGCAACGCCGGCCTGAGCGCCGTCACCTGGCGCCACCGCCAGCGCGGCACCGAACATGACGCCGAGGTGCGCAACGTGTTCCTGTTCGTCGGCGCCGACCCCGAAACCGGCTGGCTGGACAGCTGCGGCGTGGCCATAGACGCGCACGGTTTTGTGCGCACCGGCGAGAGCGTCACCTGCAAGCATTCCGACTACAAACCCGCGCCGCTGGAAACCAATATCCCCGGCCTGTTCGCCGTGGGCGACGTGCGCAGCGGCTCCGTCAAACGCGTGGGCGGCGCGATAGGCGAGGGCGCCGCGGCGGTCGCGATGATTCACCAGCACCTGGCGGCGATGGAACGCGCCGCCGCTGCCGCCTGAAAGGAAACCCCATGCGTATCAAACCCTGCAGCCATGTCCCCGCTGAAATCCATTCACCGAATTCAAGAGGCTGCGAGGAGTGCTTGAAGACGGGCGACACCTGGATGCATCTGCGCTTGTGCGTGCATTGCGGCCACATCGGCTGCTGCGACGACTCCAAGAACCAGCACGCGAGCAAACACCATGCGGCGACGGGGCACGCGGTGATCCAGTCCTTCGAGCCTGGTGAAAGCTGGATGTGGTGTTACGACCACCAGCTGCAAGTGGGTTAGGGCGCCTCTAAAGACTCGCGGGCGGTGGCGCCGCCTTGGTGGCCTTGGTGAACTCGGTCGTAGCCACCATCACCGGACTGGATCGCGGGCTGCGCTGCCAGTGCTCGTCAGCGGCTTTCTGCACCGCGTCCTTGTCGTAGTTTCCCTTGGACAGGTCGGCCCAGACATGGACATAGGTACGGCACCAGGCATCCCGAGCCTCGTTGATTTTTTCCTCGGAAAGCTCGGGGGTGGGTTCCGGGTCGGGGATGGGATCGGAGGCCATACGTCATCCTAGCGGGATGGGGCGGGCGAGTCCACTGCGGCAACTTCAGTTGGCAGCTATTTGCACCATTGCTTCTCGCAGGGAGTGCCGTCGTTGTTCCCATCCATCTTGGTACCAGGGCAATTTTTCAGGAAAAAGGTTGCCTCAGCGCATGAAGTCATCTGTGAGCAGTAGGTCCGGCCGTCGCACTTGAACGGGCTGGCCGCCGCGGGTGATGCCGGCGCGCCTGTAAACAGGGGCGCGGGCTGGGTGGTGATGGCGGGCAGCTGTTCTTTTGTCACGGACAGGTGCTTCGCCTGATACCTGACGAAGCCCTGCCATCCCAGCAGGCAGAGAAGGGCGAGGACGAACAGGCGTTTCATGTGTCCGCCATGTTGCCGGATTTTCAGGGATTCCGGTAGGTTTTGTCGCTGTGCGACGCCGCCGCGAACGCAGGCAACTGCTCGGCCCGCGCCGAGAACTCACGCAAGGCCGGGTAGTCCGCCGCGTTGACCACCTCGGGCAGCATGGCCTGCGTGAAGTGCCAGGTGATGCCCGCGGTGACACCGTCCTGCCCCATGGTGTCGCTCGCCACGGCCAGAGGTTTGCGCTGCAGCTGCGCTTCAAGCTCGCCATAGGCCGCCAGCAGCTGGCCGGTCACACGCGACACCCAGGGCTGGTGCAGTTTTTCAGCGGGACGCAGGTGGCGCTCATAGACGATCTGCACGCTTTTTTCGCAGGCGGCCAGGGCCAGGCCGATCACGCGCAAGGCCTGTTGGCGCTCGGCCAGGGTGGCGGGCATCAGGCTTCTGCCGGCCGGCGCCTGGGCCGCCAGTGCTTCGGCGTAATCGATGATCAGGGTGGAGTCCATCAACACCGTGCCGTCGTCGCAGACCAGCGAGGGGGCTTTGACCACCGGGTTGATGCTGCGGAATTTCTCAAAGGTGCTGAACACCGAGAGTGATTGGTGCTCGAAGCGCAGGTCTAGCAGTTGCAGGGAGATGGCTACGCGGCGGACGTAGGGGGAGTCGAGCATTCCGATCAGTTTCATTTGGGGTCCTTTTGAGGTGCCGTGCCTCGGGCGGGTGGGGGCTCATCGTATCAAGGGTTAGGGATGTTGGTTGGGGCCTGCGCCGGCGGGGCGCTGCCTCTGTGCTCTTTGCTGAGGGTTGCTGGCCGGGGTCGCCCGGCGGCGACTCACTTTTCTTTGCTTCGCCAAAGAAAAGTAAGCAAAAGAAAGGCGACCCTGGTTGCTGCGTCCCTCCGCTTCGCTACGGGCAACCTGCGGTGCTCGGTTCAGGCGGGGTCTCGCTAAACTCGCCTTCGGCTCAAACAACGCGATCCCTGATCCGCCTGAACCTCCGCTCCTCGGCGCATCCACAAGGGG